>JAYTRS010000235.1:0-5336 GCA_043746065.1 Bacteroidota bacterium
CTCCTAAAAATAACATAGTTGCAAAAACACCAACAATTGCTGTAAAACCTACTTTTGAAGTAAAATATTTAGGTCTTATAAAAAACAACAGCACTGGCAACACAACAGCATTATTATCAATTAATGGCAAATCTCATTTGGTAAAAAAAGGCGATGTGGTAGATGGTATAACCGTAAAAAACATATCAAACACACTCATTGAACTAATGGAAGGGAAAAATAAATTAAATATTACCAAAAATTAGTTTTACTTTTTTTATGCTCTCAAAATCAATCATAAAGTTCGATAAATCGTACCGTTCGGCTACAAATAAACCCTTGATCTTCAAGGGTTTATTTTTTATTATAAAGTTTGATACCTGAATTTTAACAACCAGAAACCTACTTTAAATTATTAAGATTATAATTTTAAAATCTTTTTATTTGCAACAATATTATTATCACTTTTTAAAATAATAATATATAATCCGTTACGTAGGTGTGAAGTATTAATTTCAATTGAATTATTAACGTAAGAAGTACACTTAAATGAATCTATCAACTTCCCGTTTACATCTAAAATATCTATTGATAAATTATCGTATTGTAAATCTTTAAAATTAATATTAACATTGCTTGACGTGGGGTTAGGATAAACCTGAACACTGTTATTATTTAAAGTAATATTAATTTTAGAAATGGCCGTTGCCGCCCCACAAGTGGTTAACGTTTTCTTATTCATTTGCAATTGCCAAGGGCTAGCGGCACCAGTAGCTCCGTAGGCACCTCTATAATTCCAACCATAAGTACATCCGTTAAAATCATTATTAAAATCAGTATATGTACTAAATAAAGAGGAGGGAGTTGTTGTACCTGTTAATTGCCCCACTAATGGTTGCATATTTGTTAAACTTAAAGTTGTAGATGCAGATTGTATATAATTTGCTGCATTAGTATAACTATCGGTAACATTATCTAAGGCAAGTGTAAAACCTGTTACACCTGTGCTTGGTGTTACATCATTAAATACAGCATTATCATAACAATATTGTGAATAAGATGGATTTGGGTTTTGAAGTTTAATACCACCATCACTATACTTTGTCCAAATAGTATTATGAAAAATTTTTATATTTTTTGGTTGTACACCATAATGATCTCTAATTAAAATAGCATTATAAAAAGACGAAGAAATAGCGTAATGGTTTATGATTACATTATCATAAAAATTTACGTTTCCAGTAAATTGCAACATAGATTCTACTGGATTATTATAAAATAAATTCCCATAAGCTTCATAATAATCATTAACACCCACACCTACTGATGGCCAATACCCAAACAAAACAACTGGCCTTTGAAAACCACCAGTTGAAGATGAATTGGCACCTTTACTAAATGTGTTGTGCCTAACAATAGTTTTACCATTTACATTTGTGCCAGAAAAGTGATTTCTAACAGTATCTAACTGCCTTTTAAATTCAATATTATACCCAATTGTATTAGTAATTACATTAAACTCTACAATGCCATTTACAAAAGGTTGTGTACCATCACTATTCCCAAAATACATTCCTGTTCCTACATTGTCTATTTTATTATTTTTAACAACCCAGTCCCAAGCGGCACATTTAGTACTAATGCCAACATGCTGTTGGGCGTCGCAACTTACATTACCGCCATCGTAACCCTTAATATCACAGCCATCAATTGTTATATGATGCGCAAAAAACAAAACTGAACCACCATTTTCTGCTTTTATAGCATCACCAGTACAAGGTATGCTATGCCCATCAATTACTAAATTTTTTATAATTACGTAAGATGAGTTTTTTATACTAACCGTATTAGCACCAGATTTACCATCAAAAAATGTTGTCATTAGTGAGGACCCAGTAATTGTAATAGGAGAAAGGGCTGTACCCGTAACCGAATAAATATTTAATGAGTTGGTGTAATTACCAGGGCTTAAGTAAAGTACATCGCCAGGTACTAAACTAGGTATAAAACTAGCGTAATTAGATGGAGTAGCCGTAATAGTACTTGCTGATGTTTGAGTATTACTTAATGTAATTAATGCCACAATAATTAATAACAATTTTATTTTTATAAGATTTTGTTTCATAGTTTTAGTTTATACACCACAAACATATATAAAAACTGTTATTTTTAAACTATAATTTATTAAAAGTAAAAAGAACAAATGTTTCAGGAATTATAAGCTGGTCATTTTCTGCACAATTATGCTCAATTAAATACCAAAAAAATAATTGCTTTTAAAAACCTTAGAAAAACATTTATGACGAGTGCATTAAGGGAGTTTGGAATAGCCTCTATTTAACTGATTTTAACAAATCTAGGCAAATTCATTAATTTTTTACCTTAAAGCATATATAAACATAGCCGCTTAATTTAAGCTTCATTCCCTCAAATCCATTAAATATCTTTAGTCCCTTCAGGTTCCTTTTTAAAACTACGCGTTTACTAATTGTAAAATACTTTCATATAAAAATTTGCGGTATAGGTATAAAACCAAATTAACAAATAATACCGCCCCCCTTGCCTTCGGGTACTAAAAATTTATATATTTGTATTATATAAAATCAACTATGCAAAAAATCTATTCCATCATTATATTATTAAATCTTAGCCTGTGCCTTAATGCACAAGTTACCATAAGCACCAATATGCCAAAAAGCATTGCGCCCAATGCTAATATTGAGCTACAAATTAAAATAAACAAAGGTAGCGTTGCTAACTTTGCAAAATATCAAATAGATGTACCTAATGGCGTTACAATAATTGAAGGCGATAGCAAAACAGGTAACTTTACGTTTGAAAGTAACCGTGCCAAAATTGTATGGGTAAGCATACCTACTGAGCCAGAGTTTATTATTACCATGAAATTAAACACAGGCACCGCAACTGGTTCAGCCGTATTTACACATAAATTTTATTTTTTAGATAACGGCTCTAAAAAAGAAGTAGAAGCCGATGCCATAAACGTTACCTTTGATGGAAGTGGCGCCACAACTGCAAGTAATTTATCTCCTGCAACCCAAACCGAACCTGCTGTTACAAAAACCGAAACTAAAACAGAGCCTGCTGTAACAAATACTGAAACTAAAACAGAACCTGTTGTTGCAAAAACAGAGCCTAAAACTGAACCAGTTGCTACAAAAACCGAAACTAAAACCCAAAGCAATACAACCCCTACAAACGGTTTAGTGTATAAAGTTCAATTAGGTTCCTTTGGTGCTAACCCTGGCACTAGTAAATTTGCTGCTATAGGTGGTAAAGTTGTTATTAGCAACGAAGCTGGTATGTATAAAGCTTTGTATGGCAATTACCCCACTAAAGACGAAGCCTTAAAAAAACGCGAAGAACTTATTACCAAAGGCTTTACAGGCTTTGTAGTAGCTTACCAAAACGGCGTTAGAGTTAAATAAACCACTACCCTTTATTAAACAATTAAATGAGTAAACTAATATTAGCCAACGATGGCATTGATGAAATTGGAAAACAATTATTACAAACTGCAGGCTTTACAGTTATAACTGATAAAGTAGATCAACAAAACCTAATCTCCGAAATTAATTCCAAAGGCTATGTTGCACTTACAGTGCGTAGCGCCACAAACGTTCGTAAAGAGTTGATTGATGCCTGCCCTAACCTTAAAGTTATTGCCCGTGGCGGTGTTGGTATGGATAATATTGATGTAGAATATGCTCGCCAAAAAGGTATTCAGGTTATTAATACTCCGGCTGCATCCTCTAATTCTGTGGCAGAATTAGTGTTTGCACACTTATTTAATGCAGTACGTTTTTTATACGATAGCAACCGCCAAATGCCCATTAATGGTAACGAAAAATTTAACGATTTAAAATCAAAATACGCAAAAGGCAACGAGTTACGTGGCAAAACAATGGGCATTGTGGGCTTTGGTCGTATTGGGCAAAACGTTGCAAAACTAGCATTAGGCTTAGGTATGAATGTAGTGGCATTTGATCCCTTTGTAACGCAAACCGTAATTGAAGTAGATATATTAGATAAAAAAATACCCGTTCCAATAGCAACCATTGGCTTTGATAAAGTGATTCAAACTGCCGATTTTATTACCTTTCATGTACCAGGTGGTAAACTTATCTCTCGTCACGAAATTGGCGCGATGAAAAACGGTGTTATCCTTATAAACACCGCTCGTGGTGGCGTAATAAACGAAGATGATTTACTAGAAGCTCTAAATAGCGGTAAAATTTCACATGCCTGTTTAGATGTGTTTGATAACGAACCCCGCCCATCAATATCTATTTTAAATCACCCAAAAATTAGCTTAACACCACATATTGGCGCTGCTACTAACCAAGCCCAAGAACGTATTGGTGTTGAGTTAGCCGAAAAATTAATAGAAGCATTAAAATAAACGGTTACACAGTGTGGAGCAAAAGTGATAGTTTGTTACACCAAGCTATTAAGCAAAGGAGAAAAAATGTCGAAGTGGTTTCGAAAGCCTCAACCACCGAGAGTTGTCAACCTGAGCGAAGTCGAAGGACATCACATTCACTTATTTGAAGTTAAAAAAATAAATTAAAAAAAATTAAAGTATTTTAATGTCGCACTTTCTTAACGAACTAAACCCCGTACAACGCGCCGCCGCAAAAACTACCGAAGGCCCTGTAATGATTATTGCTGGTGCCGGTTCGGGTAAAACAAGGGTATTAACCTATCGCATAGCACACATTATGGAAAAAGGTGTAGATGCGTTTAACATTCTATCCCTAACGTTTACCAACAAAGCAGCTCGCGAAATGAAAGACCGTATTGCTAAAATTGTTGGCGCTACCGAAGCAAAAAATATATGGATGGGAACCTTTCACAGTATCTTTGCAAAAATACTTAGAATTGAAGCGAATAAAATTGGCTATCCCAACAACTTTACCATTTACGATACCGACGATAGTAAAAGCGTTATTAAAGAAATTTTAAAGCAATTTAATTTAGATGATAAAACCTACAAACCCTCAATGGTTTTAAATCGCATAAGCGATGCTAAAAACAAATTAATATCTGCCACACAATATTTAAATAACCCCATTACCCAACAAGAAGATTTTAGTAGCCGTAAACCAATGCTAGGAAAGGTTTACGAAGCGTATCAAAAACGCAACTTTAAAGCAGGCGCTATGGATTTTGATGATTTATTGTATCAAACAAATATTTTACTACGCGATTTTCCAGATGTACTTTTAAAATATCAAAATAAATTTAGATATATTTTGGTAGATGAGTACCAGGATACCAATTTTTCGCAATACGTTATTATTAAACAATTAGCAGCACGTTTTCAAAACATTTGT
>JAYTRS010000236.1:0-1621 GCA_043746065.1 Bacteroidota bacterium
ATTGTTTTTTCATTTGTATTAATTTTAAAGTGTTAAGTTGCAGGTTTTAAGTATTAGCTGGTAATTTTCAAAGTCATCTAGGTCTTGTATTTGAGCCCAATAGTCGCAGGCCATAGTTTTATTATTTTTATAATATTCACAAAAGCCTAATTTATAATATGCTAATTCTAACTTTGGTGATAAGCGTAAAACTTTTAAATAACTTTTAATAGCCTTATTATATTTAGTTTGAATAAAATAAATATTTGCCTTTTCTAACACTAACAAAACGTTTACAGAATCTAATTTTAGTGCTTTTTTTAGTGTACGTAACGCTCTTTTATTTTTACCAAATGTTTCATTTACTTTTGCTTTAAACAAATAGGCATTTATAAAATTAGGATTTACTTTAATTTCTTTTTTAAAATTAGGATAAGCAGCATTATATTCTTTTAAATTAAAATAGGCTAAGCCAATTAAATAATTAGTCAGTTTATATTTTTTGTTTTTACTAAGCGTAGTATTAAAATAAGTTATTGCGAGTGAATAATTACCAACTTCAAAGGCGTTTTTGCCCTTATAAAAGCTTGTATCGGCGGTTTGTGCTTTAAGTAAAATATTACAAAACACTAAAAATATAAAACAATAAAGCGTGGGCATTTTTTTTATTATTTATAAATGTAGTTTTTTTAAACTGCTTAATTCTGTAGTAAATTTGTAGCAATTCTGTAGAAGATATTAGTATTGAATACAGAACAGCAAAGTAAAACCTTTTAGGCTGAGGCTTAAAAAAGTTTAATTTTTATTGCATATACCATTTAATGAGGGAAAAAGAATATTAGAACATAATGTATAATTTTTATGTTAGTAAAAAATCTATAAAATACAAAAGTTATGCTTACCTATTTATTTAATTATTATTTGAAATAAAAAAATTTAAACGATTTTGCATGGAATTAGTGCATCCTCATCAAAGTGATATACTGCACACATCCTATGATAACCATCGGCAATAATAACATTACCATTTAATGTTTCTCGTACTAAAAGAATTGGTGATAATTTATTACCCAACTTTATCTTTTTTATATTTTTGTTTACGTGTGAATTACTCACACCAAGCAACGATAATTTTGAAGCCCTAAAAACATCTTTAGCTTTAAAATTTTTGATACTTACTTTTTTTAGGCTAGCGGATATTCTTTTAGCTTCAACCTCAGTAAATATTAAACTTAAATATGAACTTGCTGCAGGATAATCGTGATCTTCGGGTTTAGCTAACCATTTTATTTTCTGTTTTTTCATTTGTATTTTTTGTTTTTAAATAAAGTCTCAATAATTAATTTTTTTTATCAATAATTTTTATGAACTTAAGTAAAATTAGCTTTTTGTTTCTAAAATCTAGATTAAGAACCTAAACTCATTTAAAAACAAAATAATTCTCCAAGTTATTTAATAATTTAAGATTAAATTTAAGCATTATAATAAATACAAAAATGTCTTCCACTTTAAACAATGACCTTTTAAAATTAATTGTTGCACTGGTAATTGGTGCGGTAATTGGTGCTGAACGTGAGTATAAATCCAAAGCTGTTGGGTTTAGAACTGTAATATTAATTACGTTGGGCTCTTGCCTTTTCAC
>JAYTRS010000237.1:0-5332 GCA_043746065.1 Bacteroidota bacterium
AAACTTTCAACTACAGTAATGGCATTTGGCCCACTTAACCTAATAACAGCAATAGCCGCACTACCATGGGCAGTGGCTAAGGCAACAATGGTATCAGTAGTTTGTAATTGCATTGTTTAATTTTATTTTACTACATAGATACATAGTTTTAATAGATTATCAAATAAAAATATAACTAAGCCTGCCTTAATACCATAAAAAAAGCGTTTTAGTGTAAAACGCTTTTAAATATAATGTAAGCTCCCCCTTTTTAGTACGATGATATAATAGACTTTTTTAAATTATTTGAAAAGAAAGCAATAGTTATGGAACTACACACACAATAACAACACAGGTCACCGTTCGGACGGAGATTTGGGTATTTCGCACATTTTTATTTGCCCGCACTAAAAACCTTTTGTACATTTAATAAACATTTGCCAGTATAGATGAAGGAATATGACAATAGAACCCTTAATAAAATATGTATCAAACTTTGTTCACATTTCTGATATAGATGTTAAAGTACTAACGCAATTTTTTAAATATGAAGAATATTCAAAAGGCACAACACTCGAAAAAGAAAACACAGTTGCAAAAAAACTTTATTTTATAAAAAGCGGTTTTATTAGAACATTTTGTACCGAAAACGGTACGGAAATTACAACTCAAATAGTAGGAAATAATAATTTTATAACAGGCTTTACTAGCTTTGTTTCAAACGAAATTTCGAAAGTAAATATTCAATGTATTTCTGACTGCGAAGTGCTATATATAACTAAGGTAGATTATGATAAATTGACCAAAGCTATTGTCACTTGGAGTTCTTTTTGCAAACAAGTGTATGAGAATGTTATTGCTTTTAATTTGCAAAGAACAACTGATTTGCTGACTCTTTCTGCTGATAAGCGTTATTTAAAACTATTGTCGGAACAAACTGAAGTAATTAAAAATGTTCCAGTACAATATATCGCTTCATATATTGGAATCAAGCCGGAATCTTTAAGTAGAATTAGGAAAAAAATGATTTCCTAACATTTATCAAGTGGTTTATTTCTTTTATTATTGAATTTTGCATTGGTATTCATAAATTAAATTTCAACAATGCAAAAAATCATTCAGCTATCAGTTTTTCCAATGGGTATGATAAATTGTTTCCTAATACAAGGACAAACAAAACACATTTTGGTTGACACAGGAGTTCCAAACAGTGAGAAAAAAATTATCAACCAACTAAAAAAGCACGGTATCAAATTAGAAGATATTGGCTTAATAATCATAACACACGGACATATTGACCATTTTGGAAGTGCAAAAGAATTTAAAGATATTTTAAAAGCTCCCATCCTAATGCACAACTTAGACAAAGTAGCTTTAGAAACGGGAAAAAGTATGTGTGAAACTTTAAAACCTAACCACAAAGTATGGGACATTGTTCTTAAACCAAAATTAGCAAAAGATAAAGCTTCGCCTTGTGCACCAGATATAGTATTAAATGAAAACGAAGAATATGATCTATCAATTCATGGAATAAATGGAAAAATAATTCATACACCTGGACACACACCAGGCTCTTTATCTGTAATTCTTGAAAACGGTGAGGCAATAATAATGGATTTAGCATCATCAGGAATATTACTTGGTGGAATTGCATTTAACTCAAGAATGAAGCACCCACCTTTTCACGATAATTTAGCAGAAGTTAAATGTAGTATTAATAAAATTTTAGCTTTAAATACCAATAAATTTTTTCTTGGTCACGGTAATCCTGTTTCAAGAAAATTATTGATAAACTATAGAGATAATTTACTGTAGTGTACTAAAATTATAGCCCCCCAACTCGCCCTAGTTTAGCAAATCGTAACGAGAATGTTTTAGCCATGCGTTTTACAAAAGCGGTAAACAGTTTTAATATTTTTTATTTACACATCCAGTAAAATTTACACACACACACACAAATAAAAAATAACTAAAATTAGTTTATTCCTAAATAAGAATGATTATCTTTGCGTAATAATTATTACTATTACAGTAAAATGAATAAAGACTTTAGAGAAAAATTGCAAGAAAAAGGGTTAAAAGTTACCCCACAACGTGTGGCAATTTTTGAGGCAATTTTAAAGTTAAACAATCACCCAACGGCTGATGATATTATTGCATTTATAAAAACAAATCATCCTAATATTTCTATTGGCACAGTGTATAAAGTATTAGATACATTTGTAGAAAATAATTTACTTAAAAAAGTAAAAACCGAAAAAGATAGTATGCGTTACGACCCATACGTAGCCAACCATCATCATTTATATTGTTACGAAACCGAACGTATAGATGATTACGAAGACGAAAAATTAAACGAACTCATTAGCAATCATTTTAAAACACATAAAATAAAAAATTTTAAAATTCAAGACATTAAACTTCAAATAACAGGTAAATTTAATAATCAATAAAATAATTACTATGAGCAATTCAAACGAGAGTAAATGTCCATTTCCACACGGGCAAAAAACGGCCCCAGTTAGCGGCAATGGCACTTCTAATAAAGATTGGTGGCCAAATAGGCTTAATCTTAATATCCTTCGTCAGCATTCTTCTTTATCTAACCCCATGGATAAAGATTTTAACTATGCCGAAGAGTTTAAAAAATTAGATTTAAAAAAAATAAAAAAAGATATTGTTGAATTAATGACCACCTCACAAGATTGGTGGCCTGCAGATTATGGGCATTACGGCCCCTTGTTTATTCGTATGGCATGGCACAGCGCTGGCACCTATCGTATAGCCGATGGCAGAGGTGGTTCAGGCAGTGGCAGCCAACGCTTTGCCCCATTAAATAGTTGGCCCGATAATGGTAACTTAGATAAAGCTCGTTTTTTACTTTGGCCAATAAAACAAAAATATGGTAAACAAATTTCGTGGGCCGATTTAATGATATTAGCAGGCAATTGCGCTTTAGAGTCTATGGGCTTTAAAACCTTTGGCTTTGCAGGTGGGCGAGAAGATATTTGGGAGGCAGAGCAAGATATTTATTGGGGTAGCGAAATGGAATGGTTAGCTACTAGTGATAAACCTAAGAGCAGATATTCTGGCGATAGAGAACTAGAAAATCCACTTGGTGCTGTACAAATGGGATTAATATATGTAAACCCACAAGGGCCAGATGGTAACCCCGACCCACTAGCATCTGCTAAAGATATTCGCGAAACCTTTGCACGCATGGCAATGAACGATGAAGAAACCGTAGCCTTGGTTGCTGGCGGACATACATTTGGCAAAGCCCACGGCGCAGCAAGCGAAACCCATGTTGGGGTTGAACCTGAAGGAGCAAACATTGAAGAACAAGGAATGGGTTGGAAAAATAGTTTTGGCAGCGGTAAGGGTGGCGATGCCATTACTAGTGGTATTGAAGGGGCATGGAAACCAAACCCAACAACTTGGGATAATGGCTATTTTGAAACCTTATTTAAATACGATTGGAAACTAACTAAAAGCCCTGCTGGCGCGCACCAATGGACACCAACAGATGAATTAGCAGCAACTACAGTTGTAGATGCACACGATACAACGAAGCGACATGCGCCAATGATGACTACCGCAGATTTAGCATTAAAAATGGACCCAATATATGGTCCAATCTCAAAACGTTTTTACGAGAATTTTGACGCCTTTCAAGATGCCTTTGCACGCGCTTGGTTTAAATTAACGCACCGTGATATGGGCCCAATTGCACGTTACTTGGGTGCAGAAGTACCACAAGAAGAATTAATTTGGCAAGACCCAATTCCTAAAGTAAAATACGAAGTAATAAACGCAGCAGATATTACAAATTTAAAAAATAAATTAATTAATTCAGGCCTAACGGTTTCTGAATTGGTATCTACCGCGTGGGCTTCGGCTGCTACGTTTCGTGATTCTGATAAACGTGGTGGTGCTAATGGTGCACGCATACGTTTTGCACCACAAATAAATTGGGAAGTAAACAACCCTGTACAACTTAAAAAAGTATTGGCAAAATTAGAAAGCATTCAAAAAGCCTTTAACGATGAGCAAAGCGGAAACAAAAAAGTTTCAATAGCCGATATTATTGTATTAGGTGGATGTGCAGGCATTGAAAAAGCCGCAAAAGATGCTGGACATAATATTGTTGTTCCTTTTACGGCTGGCCGTGCTGATGCTACTTTAGAGCAAACCGATGTAGATTCGTTTGCCGTATTAGAGCCTAAAGCCGATGGATTTAGAAATTACCAAAACGCAGTTTTAGCCACTATACCTGCTGAAAAATTATTAGTAGATAAAGCGCAATTACTAAAATTAACGGCAACTGAAATGACGGTGTTAATTGGTGGAATGCGAGTATTAGATACCAACTACAATGGCTCTAAACAAGGTATATTTACTAACCGACCTGAAACATTAACCAATGATTTTTTTATAAATTTACTAAATATTGGTACTACTTGGAAAGCTATCTCCCACGCTGGCGATATATTTGAAGGTGCCGACCGCGCTACTGGAAAAGTAAAATGGACAGCAACTAGAGCGGATTTAATTTTTGGTTCTAATTCAGAATTAAGAGCCGTTGCAGAATTATATGCTTGTGCCGATGGTAATGAAAAATTTGTAAAAGATTTTGTTGCAGCTTGGAATAAAGTAATGAATTTAGATAGGTTTTAGTTGGTTAAATAATTAACCGAAGAAACTCTTCATCCTAAAAAAACCTTAAACATTAATGTGTTTAAGGTTTTTTGTTTAAGTAAGTTTTACCCATTTTTTTTGTTTAAACAAAAAAAATTATTTTTAAAATTTTATTGATTTTAACCTCGAGGAAATCTTTTAATTATAATAGAGGAAAATAAATGTTTTATTTTTTACCCAACCCTTTTATAAGTTGCTACGTTATACTATTAAACCGGTATAAAAGGAGCATTCTGAAAATCCCAAAAAAAGAGTAAGAAAATATAAAAATTAAAATAAAAAAATGATAACAACAAAATTTAAAAACACTTTAAAATTAAAACACTTAGTACTTGCCCTTAGTGTATTTTTTACGTTAAACATTAATGCCGTTTGTAACGCCAATTTTACATATAGTATAGGTGTCAATGGCACTGTAAATTTTTACAATACATCAATAGGCACTACAGCAAGCACTAATTATATGTATAATTTTGGTGGCGGTAATTATGCTTACGCTCAAAATAGTACATACATTTTTAATTCAAACGGAATTAAAAATGTATGTTTAACCATTAACGATTCGTTAAGTAATTGTATTAGTACAAAGTGTTACACTTTTAATATTACCAATGCTAGTACAATTACACCTTGTAATGCCAATTTTACATTTACA
>JAYTRS010000238.1:0-5319 GCA_043746065.1 Bacteroidota bacterium
AAAAGAATATTTTGATACAAAAAAAATTAACTCCATTTATATTCAGCAAGCGTTTGACGATAGTATTATAGAACAACTCTTGCCAAAAAATAAACACTACAAAGGCGATGTGGTGTTTATAGGAAATTTTGCCTTAGGGCATACGTATAGGTTTGAAGTTTTAGAATATTTATTACAAAATAATATAGATTTAACTATTTACGGAAGCGGAAAAAATTATGTTCCAAAAACATCATTAGTACACAATAAAATACAACCAGGCTTGTTTGGTATTGATATGTACAACGAATATCAAAACTACAAAATGGCTATACACATTCATACCACCGGTTTTGAAAACGACGGTATTAATTGGGATAAATATGCTGGCGCAAAACGTTTATTTGAAATTACAGGTTCAGGCACTTTATTTTTAACAACACACCAGCAAAATATAAAAGACCTTTATGAAATAGATAAAGAAGTGGTAACCTTTAAAAATGCAGAAGAACTATTACAAAAAATAAATTATTATTTAACTCATCCCCTGGAAGCGGAAACCATCGCTAAAAATGGTCAACTCCGCACTTTAAAAAGTCATTCGTTTACGGCGCGTGCAATTGAATTAGAACCAATTTTATTTTCAACAACTCATTTATAATGCAAATTAGTTCAATTTGTAAATAGTATTAAATTTCTTACATTTACCTTTTAAAAAAATTATGAAAAAAGCTTTAGTTTGTGGTGCTGGTGGCTTTATTGGCGGGCATTTAGTGAAAAAATTAAAAAAAGATGGCTATTGGGTGCGTGGCGTTGATTTAAAACATAATGAATACAGCCAATCGTTAGCCGATGAATTTATAATTGGAGATTTAACAGATGCTACCATTGTTGCGAGTGTATGTAATTTACCTTTTGATGAAGTGTTTCAATTAGCTGCCGATATGGGTGGTGCAGGATATATTTTTACAGGAGAAAATGATGCCAATGTGATGCACAACTCAGCATCTATTAATTTAAACATGGCGCACTATGCCACAAAAGCTGGCGTTAAAAAAATATTTTACTCATCGTCGGCATGTATTTATCCTGCCTATAATCAAGAAGACCCTTCTAACCCAAATTGTGCCGAAAACTCAGCATACCCAGCAGCCCCAGATAGTGAATATGGTTGGGAAAAATTGTTTAGCGAACGCTTATTTATGGCCTATCATCGCAATTATAATTTAAATGTAAGAATTGCAAGATTTCATAATATTTTTGGTCCTGAGGGTACATGGACAGGAGGAAAAGAAAAAGCACCAGCTGCCGTGTGTCGTAAAGTAGCCCAAGCAAAAGAGGGTGGTAGTATTGAGATATGGGGCGATGGCACACAAACTCGTTCTTTTTTATATATTGACGAATGTATTGAAGCTGTGCAACGATTAATGTTAAGCGACTTTACTGAACCCGTTAATATTGGTTCTGATGAAATGATTTCGTTAAATAATTTAGCAAAAATGGTAATGGATGTTGCTAAAAAACCATTATCCATAAATAATATACCTGGGCCACTTGGCGTAAAAGGCCGAAACTCAGACAATAAACTTATACACGAAAAATTAGGTTGGAAACCTTCAAAATCTTTAAAAGAAGGCATTACAGCAACTTATAGTTGGGTAAAACAACAAGTAGATACTAAATAATGATTCTTGTAAGAGTTCAAGGTGGGCTTGGCAACCAAATGTTTCAATATGCATTTGGTAAAATGTTAGCTAAAAAAAATAACATAAATTTAAAAATTGATACGTCGTTACTTATTGATGCTATGCAACAAAAAGGCGCTGTTATTCGTAATTTTGATTTAGATATTTTTAATATTACACAAGAGTTTGCTACCCAAAAAGAAATTACTCGCTTTAATGGTTACCCTAAAGGAAGCCTCCTTGAGCGCATTTATTTTAAAGTATCAAAATTATTTTCTAATGCTAATTTATTAATACAACATCAACACACTTTTAACAAACAGCATTTAAATGCGCCCAATAATACTTGTATTGTGGGGCGTTGGCAAAGTGAGTTATATTTTAAAGAAGCAATAACCGAAGTAGTAACCGATTTTGAAATTAAACATAGCTGGCTTTTAAATACTGAATTTACACAACATATTTTAGCCAATAAAAATGCTGTATCGGTTCATGTGCGAAGAGAAGATTATGTAGTAGATGAAAATAATAATGTAGTTAGAAGTGGCTTGGTAAATGGTAATTTAGGTTTAGACTATTATGTAGAAGCCATAAAATATATACAATCAAAAATTGAGACGCCTACATTTTTTATTTTTTCGGAAGATATGGAATGGTGCCAAAATAATTTGCAATTTATAACCAATGCCATTTATGTAAAAACCGAAAAAACAAAAAAAGGAATGGCCGAAGATTTACATTTAATAGGTTTGTGCAAACATCATATTACCTCACACAGTACGTTTTCGTGGTGGGGCGCTTACTTAAGTAAAAATAATAGTAAAATTGTAATTGCCCCAAAGCAGTGGTCTAATACCAGTAGTGAATTTGCACCGCCACATATTATTCCAACTAATTGGGTAACACTATAACTACTTGTTTAAAGCCGTTTTTGAAATACTAATTTTAGGGAATTTAATTTTTACATTTACCCCAAGCTCTTTTAACAATGCATAATAATTATTTTCATAGCCCCACAAACCATATTTTTTTTCTTCTAACAAAAAGCGTGTGCAGTTAACTTGGTTTATTTTTTTTAATTCATTAATTAATAAGTCGCAATTTTCTTTGTTTTCATCTAAACTTTCTTCGCAATTAATATATACAACTAGCTTATCACTTGGCTTAACAAGTTGCATAAATTCAACAATTGAAGTTACTAATGTATTAACATCATTAATTGTATTTAAAGAAGCGCTAGTTGCTGAGTATAAAAAAACGCAAGTGTGTGTTTGTAAAGTATTTAAAAAACGATTGCATCTTTTAGCATAAGTGTTAAGTACATTTTTATCTACTATAATAGTGGGATGATGAAAAAAGCAAGAATACATATATCGCGAAGCAGAAATATGATTTTCTTTATTTAAAATCAAATCAGTAGTAAAATATTTAAATTTAAGTTTAATGTTTTCGCACACATATTCCATTCCTAATACAGGGTCGGTAAGTAACCAATCAAAGGGTTGGCTTTGCTTTCTAAACTTCATAGCATCCAGTAAATGTGCGGGGTGGCAAGCACTACCTAACGAAATAATATTTTCTTTTGTTGAAAATTTTTTCTCAAATACAAACTCAAAACTAAATGTTTTTGATGTAAAAATGGGTACTCGCAGTTTAAATGGAACTCTCATTCATAATTATTTATTAGTCAAATATAATAGAATTTTATTTAGCCATTTATTACTTATTAATAAAAACAATATAAAGATATGTGTGGTATAGCTGGTAAATTACATTGGGGCGATAATTTTGATGCGAATCTTATTACTCGAATGAATGATGCTATTAAGCACCGTGGACCTGATGATTTTGGTATAAGCGAGGTAGAAAATATTTCGTTAGGTCACAGAAGATTATCTATCATCGATTTATCTGCCGATGCACGACAACCCATGACTGAAGTTACAGGCAGATACCATATTGTTTTTAATGGCGAAATTTATAATTATTTAGAATTAAAAGAAGAGTTAATTAAACAAGGATTTCAATTTAAAAATAAATCAGATACTGAAGTAGTTTTAAACGCTTATAAACATTGGGGTATTAACTGCCTAAATAAATTTAATGGCATGTTTGCTTTTGTAATTTGGGATAAAGAAAAGCAAGAACTTTTTGCCGCAAGAGACCGTTTTGGAAAAAAACCATTTTATTACTCGTTCGCAAACAAACAATTTTGCTTTGCCTCCGAACCCAAAGCTATACTTGAAGATAAAACGATTAGTAACGAAAAAGATATAGAAGCTTTAAATTGCTACTTAGCGTTGGGATATATTTTAGCACCACTTTCATTTTATAAACACATTAAAAAATTAAAACCTGCCCATTATATTGTTATAAAAAATAAAGGTAATAGTTTTACCGAAACGCAATATTGGGATTACGCAAATGCCTTTAGAATAAAAACAAAACAAAGTAGTGATGAAATTAAAGAAAACATTCTATATCATCTCGAAAAAAGTGTAAAGTACCGTTTAATAGCCGATGTGCCAGTTGGTGCTTTTTTAAGCGGAGGAATTGATTCCTCATCCATTGTGGCTTCTATTCATAAAATTTCATCAGCGCCATTACATACATTTAATATTGGTTTTGAACAAAAATCTTACAACGAATATGATGATGCATTAAGAGTAAGTAAATTATTTAACACACAACATCACGCTAAACTCATTAAAAATAATGATGTGCAACAGCTAATTAACGATGCTATTGATGCCTTTGACGAACCCTTTGCCGACAACTCGCTTATACCGATGTATGAAGTATCTAAAATGGCGGCAAAACAAGTAAAAGTGGTGCTTTCGGGCGATGGAGCCGATGAAATATTTGCAGGTTATATTACCTACAAAGCCGATCATTATTTTAACTCTTATAAAAAAATACCAAATTTTATAAGGCGTGGCTTTGGCAATATGGTGCAGCATATAGAAACAAATAGCCAACAAAAAATTGGGTTTAAATATAAACTTAAACAATTTTTATCGGGTGCGGTAGGCGATGAAATACAAGCACACTACTCGTGGAGATTATACTTTACACCCGAAGAGCGTATAAAAATATTGGGCGAACAACACCGTAAACTTGTTTACGATACTGACCCTATTTTAATGTTTAGAGACCATTACAATAAAGTAAAAGATTTAGATTTACTTCATCAACACCTTTATGTAGATGCACAAACATGGCTTACAGATGACATATTGCCTAAAGTTGATAGAACTACTATGAACGCTGGTATTGAAGCCCGAGCACCCTATTTAGATGTGAACTTTGTAGAGTATGTAGCCTCCATTCCCTACCAATTAAAATTAAATAATGGCAACACTAAATTTATTTTAAAAAATGCATTAGAAAAACTTTTGCCACAAGATGTGCTTTATAAAAAGAAAAGTGGATTTAATGCGCCAGTTGGACAATGGATAGGCAGGAAAGAAAGTGATGAATTCAAAAGTTTTAATAAATTTGTATACGATAAAAAATTATGATTCAAAAAAAACAAAGCGAGTGGCACGAACAATGGAAAATGCTACAAGACGACGAGATTTTTCTTTTTAAAGATTGGATTTTACCATTAACCTTAGAAGATTTTACGGGAAAAGAAAGTTTAGAATGCGGTTGT
>JAYTRS010000239.1:0-1616 GCA_043746065.1 Bacteroidota bacterium
AAAGTACGATGCCGCTGGTACTGGTGGCATGATAAATATTATTACAAAAAAAATAAAACTAGTAGGTTTTAGTGGTAGTTTTTTTAGTAGCTATTCGCAAGGATTTTATGGCAACCCTAACGGTGGGTTTAACTTAAATTACAAAGGCAAAAAATTTAACTTTTTTTCGGGCATTACCGCTAATAAAGATTATAAACGCCAAACTTTTACCGAAAACAGAATTATTACCTACGATACAGTTATAACAAACATTAACCAAGCCTTTACCCAAAAACAACATGGGCATTACGAAACCTTTAATATTGGAACCGATTGGTTTATTGATAAAAAAAATTCTATTGGTATAAAAGCAAGTGGTGCTTTTGGTTTGGGTAACGAAGACAGAACATCTACCAACACATTAAGTAATAATAGTAATGGTTATAGGGTTATGCAATACACCTTTACATCTCCTAACCCATGGATTTACCCCGACTTTAACTTTAATGCCGAACATTTGTTTGATACAACTACCACTACATTACGCTTTTCTATAGATTATAACCCTTATTACGATTTATATACAAGCAATTTAAATCATCATTTTTTTGATATAAATTTTAACGAAATATTAACTCCAAATATATTTAAAACTACTAATACACTTAATTTTTCAATCTTATCTTCAAAATTAGATTTTGAAAAACAATTTAAAAAATTGCTAAAATTAGAAACAGGCTTAAAGCAATCATACCAAAGTATGTTAAGTGATTATACCTTTCAAAACTTTAACAATAGCACTAATCAATACGAAAACAACAGCACCTTTACCAATATTTTTTCATATAACGAAAACATAAGTGCAGCTTATATTAATTTAAATAAAGAATATAAAAAGTTTTTTATGCAAGCGGGCTTAAGAGGCGAAAACACTATTATTAACGCACAAAGTAAAACAAATAGTGTAAGTTACACTCGGCAATATTTTAACGTATTTCCCATGCTTAGTGTAGAGTATAAAAAATCAGATAAACACAACTTTCAATTATCAGCCAACCGCCGCATTAATAGGCCTGATTATAATTCGTTTAACCCTTACCAACAATTTAAAAATATTTTATACAGTCATATTGGCAATCCTTATTTAAGGCCTGAATATAGTAACTCAGTAGATTTTACATATTCGTACAAAACTATAATTTACAACACGTTCTCTTTTTCGCGCATAAATAACGTAATGCTGGGCTATGCCACCCAAACCGATTCATCTAAAGTATCCATAGGAAGCACAACCAATTTAAACTATGTTGATGTATTGAGTTATAATTTATTTTTTCAAAAAGAAATTAAAAAATGGTGGTTATTAAATATAAATGCCAATGTTTATAGTATACAAGGCAATGGTATTGTAAATAATTTACCTTACGTTATTTCAACTATTGGCTTTAACCCCAGCATTTTTAGCCGCTTTGTGTTACCTCAAAAATATACACTTGAGTTAAATACTTTTTATTTAGCGCCCGTATTAGAAGGCGTAAATCATGTAAAAAATCGTTCGGCAGTTAATATTGCAATAAAAAAATCAATGTTAGAAGATAAGCTTTCAATATCCTTAGCCTTAAACGATATTTTTTTTA
>JAYTRS010000240.1:0-1616 GCA_043746065.1 Bacteroidota bacterium
ATAATAGCTACAATTGCTAAACCTATTTTTACACTTTCAATCACAGGAATACTATAAATAAAATACATCAATGTCCAACGAAAGTATAACAATGCTAAAATAAAGAATAGAATTAATAATAAAATTAAATGGTCTATTATCCAACTTTTCGTTACATCAAACACCTCGCTTATTTTATTTTTTATTTCTTCCATACAACTAATTTACTAATTAATTTAATAGTATTAAATTTACATTTTATGTCAATTTAATACTTCAACCCTTGTCAATTACCACCAATTATTTTGCACTTAGCTTTCGACGAAGTTCGCATAAAGTACCGTTAAAGACTGCATAAAGTTAGCGTAAAGATGCCGAAAAGTTTAAAAAAGATGGCGTAAAGTTGCCATAAAGCTTGAATTAGCATAGGGCGTAGCGCTTTATTGCTGAACAAAAGACTACAAAAACCCCTATTTTAGATAATTCTATAATTAAAAAACTTTTTGCGATAGCGTATTTAAACGCTTGAAAATAAATTTAGTTGCCTTTTAATACTCAATATCATTCTAAAAATAAAAACCCAACGCCCACAAAACAAAAATTGGTTTGTAATTTTATTATTAATTAAAGTTGCTATATCTTTTTTATAAATTGACAATATTTGAATTATATAAATATATTTGTTTTATTGTAACTAATTTCGTATCTTTATATTATATAAATAGCCCATTTGGTTTTTATACTATTAAAAAGATATAAAATGAATAAGCACAAAATCATACCCACCCTAAAAAGTATTCGCCCCGATTTATCTTTAAATGATTTTTTTGGTAAAGATACCTTAGAAAAAACGGTGGAACTGTTGGAGTATATTAATTTGCCAATCTTTAAAAGAAACCAAACGGACATCTCACACCGCTTTTTAAATTGGTGGACAAGTGAAAATGTTATTTCAAAAAATATACAAGTAGCAGGGCGTTTTACCTTTACTGAATATATTTGGATTAAAGCCGTTGAACAATTAAGAGCCTTTAATGTGCCTTTGCCATTTATCGCTACTTTAAAAACTAAATTATTTGAGCCAATTAAATTAAAAGGCTTTGTAAGTAAAACCGACCAAGCAAAAAATTTTATTTACGATTTAGGAATAAGCGAAAGCGAAAAAAAGAAATTATTAGATTTTGTATTGACTGAAAACAAAACAAATGCCGATACAGGCGTTAATTTATTTCAGTTAATTATTTTAGAAAGCATCTTAAAAAGAAAACCTATTTCGATAGCTGTATTTCAAAACTGTGAATTTTTAATAATAGATAAAACCAAAGAAATTTTATATACGGCTAATGATTTAGAATTATTAGAAAGTGGTACTTACATAAAAGTTTCTATATCCAAATTACTTAGTGAGTTTTTAAAAAGCGATTTGGCATTTACCGTAATGGCAAAAATACAATTACTAACGTATGCAGAAAATAAGCTGTATGATTGCATACATACAGGAGAATATGAAAGCATTTTAATACATTTTAAAGATAAAAAAATAAAAAGTTTGGATTTAAAAAAGGCAGTAGATACCAAACAAAAAATAATAAACATATTAAGTGAGGGCGAGTTTGTAGATATAACCATAAAAAAAC
>JAYTRS010000241.1:0-1611 GCA_043746065.1 Bacteroidota bacterium
TTTCCTTCTTAGCAGAAAATGAAAAGAAAATAATTTTTGAATCGGGTAAATGTGTTATAAAACTAGAAGATTCAGTTGGGATAAACTTAAATAAAGTATATCCAGGCGTGGTAAAATATTACGAAGAAGAGTCTATGAAACTTGTTGGTAAACTTATTTACATCTTTATCCCAGAGAGGGAAAATAAAAAGTATTATAAAACGTATTTTACTTTGAGTATTGATTTTACAAGAGGTGAGGGAGGCAAAGATGTTTATAAAGAACTTAACCGCGATAGTTTAAACAATAATAAGTTGACTAAACTCACAATATTAAAACAAAACAATTTTCAAAAATTAGGAATGAAAAATTTAAAAGAAAAAAAATATAACCTTGCCTTAATTTATTTAAGACAAGATTACTTTGCGAAAAAGGACCCCGAATCCGCCCTGACACTTGGTAATTTGTGGGTAACTATTGGGGATAGTTCCGCCGCCTGTAATCATTGGAAAGTTGCAGCTGATTTAGGCAACGAATCAGCAAATATATTAATTAAATCATGTAAATAATTTCACACTAAAATGGCAAAACAACCCTCAAATTATACAGAAGATAATATAAAGTCGTTAGACTGGAAAGAACACATACGCACGCGCCCCGGCATGTACATTGGTAAATTAGGCGATGGCTCTGCTTTTGACGATGGTATTTACGTACTTATAAAAGAGGTAATGGATAATTCCATTGACGAATTTATGATGGGCGAAGGCAACAAAATTAACATTACAGTAAAAGATGGTGTGGTTTCTATTCGCGATTTTGGTCGTGGTATTCCATTAGGTAAAGTAGTTGAAGTTGTTTCTAAAATGAATACGGGTGGTAAGTATGATAGTGAAGCGTTTAAAAAATCTATTGGTTTAAATGGCGTAGGTACAAAAGCTGTAAATGCACTATCTATCAATTTTAAAGTAACTGCTTACCGCGATGGGCAATCAAAAACCGCTGAATTTAGCCGTGGCGAATTGGTAAAAGAACATAAATTAACACCAGCTCCAAACGAAAAAAATGGCACTTATGTAGAGTTTATGCCCGATGATACGATATTTAAAAAATATCATTTTGTGCATGAATACATCGATAAAATGGTATGGAATTACGCTTTTTTAAATACAGGTTTAACCCTTACCCTTAATGGCGTTGCATATAAATCAGATAATGGATTAAAAGATTTATTAGAAAAAAATATTAGCGGCGAAACCCTTTACCCAATTATACATTTAAAAGGCGAAGATATTGAGCTAGCCTTAACACATAGCAACGAGCATTATAGCGAAGAATACTACAGTTACGTAAATGGGCAATACACCACACAAGGTGGCACACACTTAAGCGCATTTAGAGAGGCTGTTGTAAAAACGGTACGCGAATTTTACAAAAAAGAATTTGAACCCTCTGATGTTCGCAAATCTATTGTTGCTGCTATTTCTATAAAGGTACAAGAACCAATTTTTGAATCACAAACAAAAACTAAATTAGGCTCGCACGAAATTGCACCACAAGGGCAAAGCATTCGTACCTTTATTGGCGATTTTATTAAACAACATTTAGATAATTATTTACATAAAAATCCCG
>JAYTRS010000242.1:0-1609 GCA_043746065.1 Bacteroidota bacterium
GAATTTTCCACCACCTGCAAGTAAAGGTAAATTAGTAAAAATTAAATATGTCACTCAAATTGCAGGCACTTGCGCTTTTGTGTTTTTCTGTAATTCGCCGCAATATTTAACAGATGCTTACAAGCGTTTTTTAGAAAATAAATTCCGCGAAAACTTTGATTTTACTGGTGTTCCCTTATCTTTTTATTTTAGGAAGAAGAGTTAAATTTAAATATTATTAGATTTGTTTATACTATTAAAGTAATGACCATTAAGGTTACACAATAAAAACAAACAGATTTGTTTAATAAACTATAGCCTATAAGTAAGTTTATGAAGATCTCTAAAAACCATATTATACCAGCAACAATATCGATTTTTTGTTTATGGACTTTAATAAATGCTATAAGTCAACCTTCTGACCTATACTCATTTATTTCTATAATTATAGGTGTAACAGGGATAGTTATGTATTATTACGGCAATAAAAATTACGATAAATTATTTTATTTCTGGGTTTATATGCAAATCCCAAACATTACCTATGCTCAACTAAATATAATGAGTTCATTTCCTTTAAGTATAGGTTTAGGTTTTGGACTTGGGTTAAAAAACAATAATAATTTAGATCTATATTTTAATGCATTTCCTATAGGTATTTATTATTTGGTAAAATATTATAATATTGACAAATCATTAAATAGTTCATTAGTAATAAGTAGACTTAGAAAAGGAACATTTCCCCAAATACAATTTCCAATTAACGGTAACATAGAAAAAATTAAAAGTAGAAACAGGCTTACAGGAATATACTTAGTAAGCATCGACAAAGAAATTACTATTAAAGATAAATCTTATAATTTCATTTTACTTGAACCCAAAGACAACACATTAATTGACCTAAATAATAAATGGCAAGTTTGTGGCTTGCGTATTTGCGAAAACTCAGACACGGAATACACAGACAAACAAAATCCATTTATTGACTGGGTTACAATTCAAATTAAGTAAAACGCCCACCAAATACCTAAGGCTTCTTTGCTTAACCACGAGCGTCAGCCTGTGAAAAAACTCAGAGCAATTAAGACAAGCTGTTAGTTAATAGTAAACTAAAAATCTATATGAGTTTTTTGCTTGTCCAAGTTACGCATTTGAGCGTTAACACGCAAAAAATTACGCAAGACCGCTGTTAGGTGCTGGCTATTTTGTCCGTAAATATTTCTTTAATTTTAGGTTGAATAAACCAAATGCCTATAGGAAAGAACCAAAATCCGAAGAAATAGCCAATATACTCTGATGTCTGCACATTTTTATTTTGTGTCAAAACACATATTAAAGATTTTGAAATAAAATACATGCAGTAAAAAATGCAAAACATGCTAAATAAATGTAACGGTATAATTAAGTATGCGATAGGCCCATATTCGTCAATATTACTACTGTCAATGGAGTAGCCGCCACCTGAGATAAGAACGGCAATAGTAAAGTAAACTGCGGAAAAAATGATAAAAAATTTAAATTTATTAATGTTTAGATTATGTCCGCCGGGTAGTTTTGAATACAGGTCAGCGCCCAAAAAGTAACCCCAAGCTAGTAGGGCAAAAGCATAAGCAAATGTCAGTACGAGTCC
>JAYTRS010000243.1:0-1600 GCA_043746065.1 Bacteroidota bacterium
CGTATGCGCCAACTTGCTAATAGCCACACATCTGAGTTAGATAAATCAAACCCACACTTAAATACTCAATTTTCGGGTTTAGTGCCTTATTATTATTACGATAATTTATACGAACAAAATAAACAAACTCAATTCTCAGAATCGTTGTTAGAAAAATTAGGCTTACCTAAAAATTACACTGGTTTTGTTAATACAGATGCTTTAGACCCTAAAGATTTGAGTTTAAAAATGTTTAGTACTGATGATTTATTATTACAACAACGTACCGATAATTTAGTAAGTTACAATGGCTTTTCGGCGCAAGGCGAAAGAACTGGTGGTAAAACAAACATTGCCGATTTTTTAGATAAAACAGACGCTAATGGTCGTAATACTCGCCCTATTGGTTCATTTAAACCAATTTATTCGTCGGTTTACATTATGGATAAATTTGACTTTAAAGACATTAAATTTAACGTAGGTTTACGTGTAGATAGATACGATGCCAACCAACAAGTTTTAAAAGATAAATATGCTTTACACGATTTAGCACATGTAGGCGATTTAAAATCGTTAGATTATTTACCAGCAGGCTTTACAGATAACATTCCTGCAAACATTTCAAAAGATGCTGCTGTTTATGTGGCTCAAAACCCATCTGGTGGTAAATCTCCATTATCTATTAAAGGTTACCGCGATAAAGATAAATGGTATGATGCCCAAGGTAATGAATTATCTGATCCTACATTAATTGCCTCTACTGACGGTCGTCCAATTCCTTTATTTAAAGACCGAGGTAATTACGATAAAAAAATGAGTGTTGGCGCATTTACAAGTTATGCAGCAGCTATTAATGCTATGCCACGTGTTGCCTTCTCGTTTCCAATATCAGACGTTGCAAACTTTTTTGCTCACTACGATATTTTAACACAACGCCCAACTAATAGCCAATTAAGCCCTTTAGATTATTATTATTTAGATGCTTATGGTGCTGCTAATCCAACCATTAATAATCCAAACCAACGCCCACAACAAACTATTGATTATGAGTTAGGTTTTTCTCAAGTATTAAACGAGCGTAAAAATGCTTCATTAACCATTACCTCATTTTATCGCGAAATGCGTAATATGATTAACCAAAAAGTGGTTACTGGTGCTTACCCACGTACTTATATTCAATTCGAAAATATAGATTTTGGTACCGTAAAAGGTTTATCATTTGTGTTTGATTTCCGTCGTACGGGTGGTTCGCGTATTAACTTAAACTATACCTTACAATTTGCCGAAGGTTCAGGTTCAAACGCAAACTCAGGGGCTAACTTAGCACAATCGGGTCAGCCAAACTTACGTGTATTACAACCTTTAGATTTTGATCAACGCCATACTTTTGTAGCAAATTACGATTACCGTTTTGGTAGCGAAAAAGATTACAAAGGTCCATCGTTTAAAACAAAAACAGGCAAAACTATTAAGTTTTTACAAGATGTAGGCTTTAACTTATCATTCATATTAGGTTCAGGTACACCATACACACGTTGGGGCACAGCAGTACCTTTAAGCGGTAATGCACGTTCAAGTATTATTGGTCAAATTAATGGTTCGAACAAACCTTGGAACTTCC
>JAYTRS010000244.1:0-1591 GCA_043746065.1 Bacteroidota bacterium
TGCTAACCTAGCACAAGACGGACACATCCTGCAATTAGCCCGCGAAGCAGCACAAAGTGTTTTAGATGAAGATGTAAATTTTGAATTAGAAAAAAATAAAGTGTACCAACAAACATTAACTAAACAACAGCAAACCAAAACAAATTGGAGTAAAATTGGCTAAACTATAGATTTATTATTGTTATTATTTGTATTAAATTTATTTTTTAAATAAAATAACAGCGGTTGTAATTACAGCAATTATTGTAACTACTAATAAAGCAATTTTTACAGCGCTGTATGGGCGTTCGCCTTGTACTTCGCCAGTACGCGCATTAATGGTAAAACGGTAAACTTTATCGTTAAATTTATAAGCACTAATCCATAAAGGCAATAAAATATGCTTAAAAGTAATATCGTTATATTCAGTACTTATATGGTGTACTTGCTGAGTATCGCCACCAATTGCACTTCTTACTGAAGTAGTAATAAAAAGTTCCATTCGTTTCTTTGCTTCTTCAAAACCTTGTTTTAATTCCGTTTGGTAACTTTCGGTTACAAATCCAGCTAAAAATTTATCGTCGTAACTTACTAATTCGGGTAAATCCCACGGCTCTAATTCATTTACTAATTTAGTAGGTAATGAGTGTGAGGCACATACTAAAACATCATCAAATTCATTTCTAACGGTGCCGCTTGCTGGGTACCAGGCGGTGCGTTGCACTTGTCGTGTTTGCGTATTACCATTACCATCTCTGTAAGTTTCTGTAACATAGTAATGCTCGCCACGCATACCGTTGTAATCACTTACAGTATTACTATCATAGGTCCAATAAGGCATATAAACGCCTTTTAACTTTTCTGCACTTTGTTCGGCATATTGTTTTAATTTGTTTGGGGCAAACCATAAACCACCCACCCATTTTACAAATTCGTTTTTGGCGGTGTTGCGCTCTATTTTAAAAGGCAATAAATATTTAGGTTTTATTATTTTGTTGTTTGATGCGTTGGTAACAACTAACGGGGTATCGCAATAAGGGCAATTATTACTGGTAACATTGGGCGCCAATGTTGTTGCAGCACCACAACTACTACATTTTACAGTACTAACAGTTTGTTGTTCGGTAGTGGCTATATTTTCGTCTAAAAACTTAGTATAATCGTTTTCAATTATCTCTGTTTTTTCAACCTCAATTGGGTTATTAGTATTACAATATTGGCAAACAAGACTTTGTGCACCTGGTGCAAATTTTAAATTAGCCCCACAATTTTTACATTTAATGGTATTTGCGGTTTCAGAATTTGGTTCAAAAGGTGTATCGCTCATAATTTTTGTTAGATTTCAATAAAAATATATAAAATTTATTAAAAATCAATTTATTTTTTTTGTAACCAAATAATATAACTAAGTTTATAATGTTATATTTTTTATATGAAGAAACTCATTTTTATTTTAGTATTAGCCCCCTTTTTATTTTTTGCTCAAACCACTAAAAAATATCCCACTTTATTGTGGAAAATAACGGGTAATGGGCTAAAAAAAACATCGTACTTATACGGCACTATGCATGTTAGTAACCGCGTAGCTTATCATTTAAGCGAACAATTTTTT
>JAYTRS010000245.1:0-1590 GCA_043746065.1 Bacteroidota bacterium
TTAGAAACGCCAGGAACAGAGGGTATTTTATCAATTAATCCCACAGGTGGTGGTGTTAGGGTGGGTTTGCCAAATGGTTTATCTACCTGTATCAATCCATCATTACCTGATAATCCAATTCATAAACTAACCGTAGGTTATGGCTATTTTGTTGCTGGTAACTATAATGCCGACCCAACTGGTGGACAAGCGCCTGGCACAACTTGGATTGGTGGGGTGGGGGCTTTAGCGGTAGGAATGAACCGTAATTCGGGCCGTAGCCATGTAGATTTATGGAACACATCGGATGTAACACAGGTAGCGGCAAATGCAAATATTGATAGGGGTTTTGAATTTAGAGGCTATGACAACACTTACGCTGAAAGAACAATGGCTCGTATTGATGGGCTTGGTCAGTTTTTTAGCAATGGTACTTTTGCTATTAGTGATAAACGATTTAAAACAGATATTACTGCCTTTAACCAACCCGTGCTAGAAAAGTTAATGCAAGTTAAAACATACACGTATAAATTACACCAACCTGTTAGTAAAAATGGTTCTGTATTAGAAAAAGGCGCTATTGTAAAAGAGAATGATTTTGGTGTTTTAGTACAAGATTTTTATGATTTATTTCCAACTGTAGTTTACAAACCAAAAGATGAAGGTAAAGAGCCTTGGAGTGTGGATTATAGCCGATTTAGTTTATATTTATTACAAGGTATTAAAGAACAACAGCAAATTATTTTAGAGCAAAAAACCGAAATTAAAGATTTAGAAAATAAGTATTTAGAATTATTAAACCGTGTTTCAAAATTAGAAAAATAAACAAAATAGTATGAAAATTTTACTTGCACTAACCCTTACTTTTATTGTATTTTTTGGTTTTTCACAAAACGTGGGTATAGGAAATAACAATCCCCAATCAAAACTACATGTAACAGGCGCCATCCGTTCAGACACCTTAATATACACCAGTACAGGCATAGTACGCAATGTATTTGCTAGCCCCAACGGCCGTATTTACGATAGTTTAGTAGCCCCCTTACCGGCTTGGTTAATTAACGGTAATGCTAACGTAGGCGCTGCTAATTTTTTAGGAACATTAAATGCAAATGATTTAATTTTTAAAACGAATAATAGCGAGGTAGCTCGCTTTAGATCTGCGGGTAATATGGGTATTGGTACCGCTTTACCAAATGCATCGGCATTGGTAGATATGGTTTCAACACAAAGTGGAGTTTTAATTCCACGCATGACAACGGCCCAACGTACTGCCATTGTAACACCTGCTAGTGGCTTATTGGTTTACGATATAACGGTAAACTGTTTATATTTTTATAATGCAGGCACAATTTCGTGGCAATCGTTATGCGTACCACCATTACCGCCAGGCTCGGTAGATGTAATGGGCACTTACCCCACTTTAACCGTTACAGGTTTACAAACAACGCCGGTATCAGCCGTTACACCCACTGCAGGGCAAGTATTGCAATTTATTGGAGGAAGCTGGACACCAACCAACGGTACGTTTTGGAATTTATTAGGCAACGCAGGCACAAGCCCAGCCACTAATTTTTTAGGCACCACCGATAATAACGATTTGGTGTTTAG
>JAYTRS010000246.1:0-5223 GCA_043746065.1 Bacteroidota bacterium
CCAAACAACAAGTAAGCGAAGGCACATTTTTTTATATTTGCGATGTGTTTGAGCCCCGTGTAAGTGGTATAAAAAAACGCAATCTAAAAGGCTATATGCAGGTAGTAAAGTAATGTATAAATAGGATTTATTAAATCTAATACAAAAAAACGCCTACCTTTCAGCTCTAAATTTTTTCAATAAAAAATGAAACTTTACAAAAACCTTGTTAACTCTATTGCCGAAACATTAACGGATATTTTTGTAAAAAATAGATATGCCGATAAAGCCTTAGAAAAATTATTTAAGCAAAATCCAAAGTGGGGTAGCAGAGATAGGCGCTTTGTGGCGGAAGCCGTTTACGATATTGTGCGCAATTACCGTTTGTATGCTGAGTTGGCACAATCACCAAAAAACTTTTGGTTTATTACAGCGGTATGGTTAACTCTTAAAGAGATTGAATTACCAAGTTGGCAAGAGTTTCAACACGTTGACCCCGCATTTATTTTAAAACAAAAAGAAAGATTAAAAACACAAGTAGCCGTTTATCAATCGTACCCCGATTGGTTATGGCAATTGGGCGAAAACGAATTGGGTAAAAGTGTTTGGGAAACAGAGGCGATTGCGATGAACCAACAAGCTGAGGTTGTGTTGCGAGTAAATACTTTAAAAACTACAGTTCAAAAATTAAAAGAAGAGTTTGCAAACGAAAAAATTGAAACAACATTCATCCAAAATAATACTAACGCCTTGCAACTTGTTAAGCGCGAAAATGTTTTTAAAAATAAATATTTTGCCGAAGGTTGGTTTGAAGTTCAAGACGCCGGCTCGCAACAAATTGGCGAGTTTGTAAACCCAAAACCTACCGATTTAGTTATTGATGCTTGTGCGGGCGCAGGAGGAAAAAGTTTGCAATTAGCGGCCTTAATGCAAAATAAAGGCAAAATTATTAGTATGGATGTGGAGGCTTGGAAACTAGAAGAACTAAAAAAACGCGCCAAACGTGCAGGAGCATTTAATATTGAAACACGCGTTATTGAAGACGGAAAAACAGTAAAGCATTTAGAAAACAAGGCTGACAAAATTTTATTAGATGTGCCCTGTAGTGGCTTGGGTGTTATAAAACGAAACCCTGATGCAAAATGGAAACTAAATTTAGAAACTATTGAACGCACAAAAAAATTACAACAAAAAATACTATCGGATTATAGTAGCATGCTAAAAACCGGTGGCAGCTTAATATACAGCACCTGTAGCATTTTACCATCAGAAAACAAACTACAGGTTGATGTTTTTTTAAAAGCAAATTTAAATTTTGAATTTATAAAGGATGTTACAATTTTACCTTCGCAGGGTTACGATGGATTTTATATGTGCGAATTAAAAAAAACAAGCTAAGCTTTATTATCTTCTTTAAACCTTGTAAAAATTAAAGCGGCGATAAAACAAAGTACAAAACCTAAAATACCATTTAAGCGTACTCCAAAATCGTTGCCCACATCTTTTCCATAAATTAAAAACATAGCAAACAAAGCTATACCAAAGGTTTGAGCAATTTTTACAAAAAAGTAACGCACCGCAAAATAAATAGCTTCTTTGTTTTCGTTGGTTTCTAAACTATCTTTTTCAATAATTTCGGCAAGTATTGCGTTGGGTAAAATATTAAGCGACGCTAAAGGAATGGCCGCAAAGGCAATTAAAAAATAAATTTGTACTTGGGCATTAATAGTTGTTTTTCCTAAAAAATAAATGCCTAAAAAAACAAACGATAGTAATAGTAATGATATAATAACTATAATTTTTTTCCCCACCTTTTTTGCTAAATAATTTACTACTGGGTAAAATAAAAACGATACCAAAACCATGGTTATCATTAGCTTATTACCAATACTTTCGGGTAATTGCAACAGTACAGTAACAAAATATAAAAGCCCCGAAGTGATAATTGTAACGCCAATAAAGTAACTAAAATCAGCCACAATAAACAGTAAAAAATTTTTATTTGTAAGGGTTTGTTTTAAAGCTTTTTTCATAGAGATAGCAATTGGTTTACTTACGCAGTATTTTTTTTCGTTAATAGCCCAAACCGTAATTAACATAAATACTGCGGCAAGTAAAGCCAAAATAAAAACGGTTAATTGTATAGCGGCAATTCGTGTAACAATATTAAAGCTATGCTGCAACACATCTGCCAAACTAAAGGCATTTGAGGCAATGCCAATACCAAATACATAGCCCACACTTTGCCAGGTGGCAAGTTTTATTTTATCGTTAGAGGTGGGCGCTAACTCTGGCAACAAAGCATTGTATGGTATAATGTAGGTTGTAGATGAAACATAAAACCCAATTAGCATAAACACAAGCCATACAATATTTAAAGTACTTTCGTGATGTTGTAAAGGGTAAAAAACCAAAAAACAAAAAACAAAAGAGGGTATAATTGCTAGTTTCATTAATGGAATGCGACGGCCCTTTGGGTGTTTACTTTTATCGCTAAACTGTGCTATAAATGGGTCGTAAACGGCATCAATTAATCTACCACTTGCTGTAATAATAGCTATGGCATTAAATGCCCCAAACACAACTACTTGTGTAATTAATTTTGGTAAACCGCTTGTGCTAGGCGGCAAGTATAAATAAACTAATATTACACTTATTAAATTAACAAGTATGCTCCAACCCATCATACCAAAGGCGTAGGCTATTTGCTTACTAAAAGGTAGTGTTTGTTTTTGCATTATTTTTTAAACGCCAAACTGGTTTAAATGGTGGTCTAAGTGTTTAACGTGTAAAATGTCCCACTGTTCATGCGTCATTTGGCCAAATGCGGGGTGTGGATTTTGTGTAATATTTTGTTTTTCAAACGTAGGAATTAAATTAAGTAGAGCTTGTTTTTCAAAATCAAAACCTTTAGTTTCTGGTAATTTAGCTTCTTTAAATGTTGGAAGATTTTTATCAAACTTACCTGGGCTTGTTATTTTTTTAAGAATACGTTTTCCAAACAAAAACGTAATTAATTTATTGGGTTTAATGTTTCGTTTGTTTACAGCTATTTCTAAAGCAATTTGGCAGTGTTTTAGCATTTGATCAACAGACATTGTTCCCCATACCGCTTTTGTTTCGGGGGTTAATTTATTAATACGGTTAATAAATTCTTGTTTTGTTTCGCTTAATAATAAACTTGTCATTTAATAATATATAACCAAATTACGTAACAATTAATTTTAAATGCAAAATTATTATCATTTAGCATTAAACTTTAATACCTTTCGTTAATCTAAACAGTATGAAAAAATTTTATTCGATAGTATTATTTATTATTTGTTTTTCTGTTGTAAAAGCACAAACGCTCTATTTTCCTCCATTAACAGGCTCAACATGGGATACAACCTCTCCACAAAGTCTTAATTGGTGTCAGCCTCGCATTGATTCTTTATACAATTACCTTCAGGCAAAAAACACCAAATCGTTTATAATTTTAAAAAATGGTAAAATTGTTTTAGAAAAATATTTTGGAACCTATACCGTCGACTCGCTTCACTATTGGGCATCGGCCAGTAAAAGCCTTACTGGTTTTTTAGCGGGTATAGCACAACAAAAAGGCTACATTACTATTAACAACAAGGTGTCGCAATATATTGGTACTGGCTGGACAAGCGCACCTTTAGCAAAAGAAAATTTAATTACTGTAAAAAATTTATTGCAAATGACAAGTGGGTTGAACGATGTGCCACCACTGCCATGCAATAATGAAGATACTGCAAAAGTATGCTTAACTTTTTCTGTTAATGCTGGAACCCGTTGGGCTTACCATACGGGCGCTTATAAAAAAGTGCAAGATGTTATTAGCGCATCTGCTGCCACGAATTATAATTTAGTTACAAATAATTGGATAGAAGCGCAAACCGGAATGAGTGGAACCTGGTACCAACAAGTATATTACAGCAAAGCAAGAGATATGGCACGATTTGGTTTATTAAATTTAAATAAGGGTATTTGGGCTAATGATACCATTATGAAAGATTCTCTTTATTTTAAAGATATGACTAACACATCTCAAAATTTTAATTTAGCTTATGGGTATTTATGGTGGCTAAATGGTAAGGCAAGCTATATGAATCCTGGTATCCAGTTAGTTTTAAATGGGCAGTTAATTCCTAATTGCTCTGGCGATATGTTTGCCGCTTTAGGAAAAAATGATCAAAAAATATATGTTGTGCCAAGTACTAAAATGGTTGTTGTAAGGCAAGGCAATTCTGCAGAGAATTTAACCTTCGCTTTATCAAATTTTGATAATAATTTATGGGACTATATAAATAAATTAACCTGTAGCGTTTCTACTATTAAAGAAAATGAATTGGCTCAACAAGTTACCCTTTATCCTAACCCTACACAAGAGACTATTATTATCAAATCAGACGTGCAATTAAAATCTGTATCAATCACAAACAGTGTGGGACAGCAATTTGAAGTAAAACTAATCAATAATAAAATAGATATTTCGCAAATGCAAAAAGGCTTATATTTTTTAACAATAACCTCGTTAAACAATATAAGCCTTGTAAAAAAAGTAGTGATAAATTAAAAATCGTTACTTAACTGGTTGGTTGTTTTTTGTAAAATTTCAAAGGCATTTTCTGCCATTAAATTTTCTTTATCTAGGGTGGGGTTAATTTCTACCATTTCAAAACACACAATTTTTTTGCTGCGCATAATGTAATAAATTAAATTTCCAGCTTCTTTTTCGGTAATACCGTTTGGCACAGGCGTTCCGGTTCCGCTACTAATGCGGCTATCCATACTATCTACATCAAAACTTACGTAAATTAAATCGCAATGGTCTAAGTAATTTAAACTATCAATCGCTACACGTTCAACCGCTTTTTTGCGTATTTCTTGCAAATTTATTACACGCACTTTATTTTTCTTTATTAAAAACTCTTCTTGTGGCTCTACATCGCGTAAAGCAATAAAAACTAAATCGCTATAATTAATTTTTGGACTATCGCCCCCTAAATTTTTTAGTTTTTCCCAATATTCAACCGTTTCGTCATCGGGTTTGTTTTGCTGCCTTTCTTTATTATCTTCACCTAAAACGCAAGCCAAGGGCATGCCGTGCATGTTACCACTTGGGGTAGTGTAGGGGCTGTGCAAGTCGGCATGGGCATCAATCCAAATTACACCAAGTCGCTTTTGAGGGTAAGCCATTTTAATGCCGCTTATTGTTCCTAAAGCCGAACTATG
>JAYTRS010000247.1:0-15417 GCA_043746065.1 Bacteroidota bacterium
TACCTTCCCTTCGGCAAAACTGTTTTTTTTACGGTGCACCATCACATCCACCACATCGCCTGGCACCGCGTTATCAATAAATACCACTAAGCCTTCATGCTTTGCAATAGCTTTACCTTCTGTGCTTATATCAACTACTTCTAAGTTTGATAAAATAAAATTTTTTTTAATTTTCGACATATAATAGTTACGAAATTACTATTATTTTATTGAATATATATTTGTAAAAAACGTAATTTTACAAAATGGCTCGGTACTTTTTAACCCTCTCCTATAATGGAAAAGACTATAACGGTTGGCAAGCACAAAATAATACCATAAATACTGTACAACAAGTTTTACAAGAGAAATTAGAATTAGTTTTAAAACAAAAAATAGAATTAGTAGGTTGCGGACGAACAGACACGGGCGTTAGCGCAAAAAACTATGTTGCTCATTTTGATTACGATTTAGAAAACTTAATTAACAATAAACCATTTTGGCTTCATAAATTTAATACTATTTTGCCTGACTGTATTAGCGTTGAGAATTTGCAAGCAGTAACTAGTAACGCTCACGCAAGATTTGACGCCCAAAACAGAACCTACCATTATTTTATTAACCAACAAAAAAACCCATTTTTACAAAAATACAGTTACTACTTTTTTGGTGATTTAGATTTTAAGCAGATGAATACTGCAGCTATCGAATTATATAATTATACTGATTTTACTAGCTTTAGTAAACTCCACGCACAAACAAAAACTAATAATTGTAAAATTACAAACGCCGTTTGGGAAGAAGTAGAAACCAACCAATGGCGATTTACAATTACAGCCGATAGATTTTTAAGAGGCATGGTGCGTGCAATAGTTGGTACGCTGATATTAGTAGGTAAACACAAATTGACGATAGCTGAATTTAAACAAATTATTGAGGCAAAAAATCGCCAACATGTTGGAAATAATGCACCAGCCACCGCACTTTTTTTAACCGAAATAAACTATCCACAACATATATTTAATGACTAAAGACACAAAAAATAAAGCATTAAATATTAATTTAATACGCCGTATATTAAGTTATACCAAGCCTTATAAAACATTATTTTACGCTGCAGTGTTCATTACCCTGTTATTATCTGCAGTGGCAATTGTACGCCCTATATTAATAAGTTATACTTTAAATGAATTTGTAACTAAGCAAGAAAATGCTGACGGATTAAACTATATGTGTGCTTTAATACTTGCCTTTTTAATTATAGAAAGTTTATTGCAAATAATTAATTTACGCATCACTAATTTACTGGGGCAAAATATTGTAAAAGATTTACGAAGCCAAGTATATAAGCATATTGTTGGGCTAAAAAATACTTATTTTGATAACACGCCCATTGGTATGCTTGTTACCAGAGCCATTTCGGATATTGAAAGTTTAAGCGATGTATTTGCACAAGGCTTTATTGTTATTGCAGGCGATATTGTAATGCTACTTGTTTTTATAACAGTAATGTTGTTTAATAATTGGATGTTGGCACTACTATCTTTTAGTACCATACCATTATTGTTAATAGCTACTACTATTTTTAAACGTGGCGTAAAAAAAACATTTACCGAAGTTAGAAATGCTGTATCAAACCTAAATACCTTTACACAAGAACACATTACAGGTATGCGTTTAGTGCAATTGTTTAATAGAGAAGCGCAAGAGTTAGATAAATTTAAAGAAATAAATAAAGAACACCGTGAGGCAAATATTCGTTCTATATTTTATTATTCTGTTTTTTTTCCAATTGTAGATATTTTAGCTGGCTGTTCAATTGCCCTATTAATATGGTTTGCGGGGCTTAATGCAAACGCTTTACACATTAGTTTGGGCGACATTACTTTTTTTGTAATGATGATAAATATGGTATTTAGGCCCATTAGAATGTTAGCTGATAGATTAAACACCCTGCAAATGGGCTTTGTGAGTGCTGAACGAGTGTTTAAGGTATTAGATACCAATGATATAATTACCCAAACTGGCATTAGGCCTTTTGTAACCGTAAAAAACAATATAGAATTTAAAAACGTTTGGTTTGCGTATAAAGACGATAACTATGTTTTAAAAAATGTATCGTTTACTATACAAGCTGGCAAAACGGTTGCCCTAATTGGCGCTACAGGTGCAGGTAAATCAAGTACTATAAATTTATTAAGTAGGTTTTACGAATACAATAAAGGTGATATTTTAATTGATGGAGTTAGGATAAATGATTTTGATTTAAAGTTATTGCGGAAAAATACGGGTGTTGTGTTACAAGATGTGCATTTGTTTAACGACAGTATATTAAACAACATAACCCTTAATAACCCTGATATAACACTAAACACTGTAATTGAAGCCACTAAACAAATTGGTTTATATGAGTATGTAATGAGTTTGCCAAACGGCTTTGATTACCAAGTGGCCGAGCGCGGGCAAAGCCTTTCGGCAGGGCAACGCCAACTCATTGCTTTTATTAGGGCGTTTGTTTACCAACCTAGTATTTTTATTTTAGATGAAGCCACGGCTACTATTGATACACAAACCGAATTGTTAATACAACGGGCTACTCAAAAAATTTCAGAAGGTAGAACTTCTATTGTAATAGCACATCGCCTATCTACCATAAAACACGTTGATTATATTTTTGTATTTGATAAAGGAGAAATTATTGAAGAGGGAACTATTAACGAATTACTAAATAAAGAAAGTAGATTTAAAAAAATGTACGAGTTAAACGTATCTATTTAATTTTTTGTATTTATTAAAAAACTGTATCAGTAAGATACCAAAGGGCTAACCTTTTATTTGTTTTACATCACTATTAGTTTTTTTATCCTTTAAAACATTAACTACGGCTTGCGCAATTTGTTTAGGTGAAAAGCCACACTCTTCGTACAGTTCTGTTTGTTCGCCATGTTCAATCCACTTGTCAGGAATACCTAAACGTACTAATTGAGCTTGGTAGTCATTATCTGCCATAAATTCTAATACGGCACTACCCATACCACCCATAATACAACCATCTTCAACAGTAATAATTTTTTTGTAAGTTGAGAACACTTCGTGTAGTAATTGTTCATCAATAGGTTTTACAAAACGCATATCATAATGCGCAGGGCTAATACCTTGTCCGTTTAATTCTTCAATGGCTTGTGTAACAAAGTTTCCAGGATGCCCAATTGATAAAATTGCAACATCTTTTCCATCTTTTATTTTTCTGCCTTTGCCAATTTCTAATTTTTTAAACGGTGTTTTCCAATCTACCATTACTCCATTACCTCGCGGGTAACGAATACTAAATGGGTTTTTAATTTCGTCTAACTGAGCCGTGTACATTAGGTTGCGTAACTCTTCCTCATTCATGGGTGCACTCACAATCATATTTGGCACACACCTAAAATATGCAAAATCAAAGGCACCATGATGTGTTGGTCCATCAGCTCCTGCTAAACCTCCTCTATCTAAACAAAAAACAACTTTTAGGTTTTGTAAGGCCACATCGTGCAATACCTGATCATACGCGCGTTGCATAAATGATGAGTAAATATTACAATAAGGCACTAAGCCTTGTGTGGCTAGCCCTGCACTAAATGTAACCGCATGTTGTTCGGCAATACCTACGTCAAATGCTCTATCTGGCATAGCTTTCATCATAATATTAAGAGAAGAGCCACTAGGCATAGCAGGTGTAATACCCATTATTTTTAAATTTTTTTCTGCTAACTCCACTATTGTATGCCCAAATACATCTTGGTATTTAGGGGGTTGTGGCGTTTTTGGAATTACCTTTATAATCTCACCAGTAACTTTATTAAATAAGCCTGGGGCGTGCCATAAGGTTTCATTTCCTTCTTCACTAAATTTATAACCCTTTCCTTTTTTAGTTAAAATATGTAATATTTTTGGGCCAGGTATATCTTTTAAATCGGCCAATACTTTTGTTAGGCGCACTACATCATGCCCATCAATGGGGCCAAAATATCTAAATTTTAAACTTTCAAATAAATTACTTTGTTTTAAAAGGCTTGTTTTAACAGCATTTTCTAATTTACTTGCTATTTCTTGGGCATTGGGACCAAACTTACTTATTTTGCCAAGCAGTTCCCAAACTTTATCTTTTGTTTTGTTGTAGGTATGAGAAGTAGTAATGTCTGTTAAATAATCGCGTAAAGCCCCAACGTTAGGGTCTATACTCATACAATTATCATTTAAAACTACTAATAAGTTAGCGTTTTCAACACCTGCATGATTTAGCGCTTCAAAAGCCATACCTGCGGTCATAGAGCCATCACCAATAACAGCTATATGTTGTTTATCATTTAGCTTATTAAATTTACTGGCAACAGCCATGCCCAGTGCGGCACCAATACTAGTGCTGGAGTGCCCAACACCAAAGGTGTCATATTCACTTTCGCTGCGTTTAGGAAAACCACTAATACCTTTGTAAATACGGTTAGTATGGAACACATCTCTGCGTCCTGTTAAAATTTTATGGCCATATGCTTGGTGACCAACATCCCAAACTAATTGATCGTAAGGAGTATTAAAAATATAATGTAATGCAACCGTAAGCTCTACAACGCCTAACGATGCGCCAAAATGGCCACCTTTTACCGATACTAAATCAATGATGTACTGACGTAGTTCGTTACTCAGTTGCTCTAATTGCCCCTCTTTTAAGAGTTTTAAATCGGCTGGCGAATTAATTTTAGCTAATAAATCTCCTGGTATAAAACCTGAACCTTTTACAATTTCCATTTAATATAACAAATGTACAAAATTTTAAAATACTAACGTAGCTAAGTGTAGCTTATTGCGCTTAGAAACACAATATTTGTTAATATTAAATATGTAGATTACTTTATAGCATCTAACAATATTGTCAATTCGTTTTGGGTTAAATAACGCCACTCGCCTGGTTTTAATTTATCTAAATGAATATGCATAATACGCAAACGTTGTAATTTTATTACTTGATAATCATAAGCATTACACATACGGCGAATTTGCCTATTTAAACCTTGTGTTAAAATAATTTTAAAAAGCCGTTTAGTACCTTCTACTATACTAACGGTACAGGGTTTTGTTTCTTCGCCCAAAATCTCAATTCCTGCCGAAATTTCTTCTAAAAATTTTGTGCGCACGGGCAAATTTAAAGTAACTACGTATTCTTTTTCGTGACCAAACATAGAGTTGGCAATTTTATCAATTGCTTCTCCATTATTAGTTAATAAAATTAGGCCTTCCGAATCTTTATCCAATCTGCCAACTGGATAAATTTTTTCGGGATGATTGATGGCATCAACAATATTACCTTTAATTTTTTCGGTAGTACAAATTATACCTTTAGGCTTGTTATAGGCTATATAAATAGGCACAAATTCTTTGGCTATTAATTCAACATCGTCTATAAATACTTTATCTCCTTCTACAATTTTAGTGCTATGTGTTGCGATTTTATTATTTACTTTTACACGCTTTTCGTCTATTAAATCAACCGCTTTTCGTCGCGATGTGTAACCACTTTGTCCAATGTATTTATCTACTTTCATTATACAAAGGTATTTAAAGTATTTTTGAAAATTAGTTGTTAATTAAAAATAAAATTACTTCCAATGAAAACAACTACTCACATTTTTGTTATTTCGAAGGAAATACTTTTTTTTACCGCGATGTCCTTTATTAAAATTAAAAATTTTCTACACTTCATTTTTGTGATGGAGTAAAGTTATGTTTTTAAAATTTTTCTTTTTAATTACAGGGTCCGAAGAATTTGCCGATAAAACTTGTTTAGTGTTAAATTTTGAATTGGTTATAGCATTCGTGTTATTTTGATTTAATTTTTTAAACTCTTCCTCGGCTAATTTTTGGTATTTATGGCAAGGACAGTTTGGGTTACGAGGATCGTTTAACTCATATTTGTTTTTTAAGGAATCATTGTTAAACCGCGTTGCCTTAGAGTAGTAACTAATAATAAATAGTATAAGTATAATTTTAAACTGTTTCATTTTAAATAGTTTCGAATATATTAAACCATATAGAAACATAGTTGGCATAGATTTTTTATAAAACTCAGTAAACATAGTGCCTTGAAGCTAAGCTTCAAGCCCATGTGTTCTTTATACTTTAAACTATTTATCTATGTATCTATGTGGTTTTATTAAATTGTGTGAATAGATTGTTAGCCTTTTTTAATTGTAATTTTATCTGTACCGCTCCAGGTTTTAAATTCGTTAGTATAATACAAATACGCTACTGAGGCTGGTGCATGGTACTCTCCAGGCATCTCTGCTTTTAAATCTAGGTTAATTTGTTTTACAGAATTTGGCCCCATACCGCGATAATAAATAGCAATATTGTTGCCTTTAATTTCGTAATAATCAAACACTTGTTTTTCTTGTAATTCTTTTAGTTGCCAAGGCTGTACGCTAAAACCTGCAGGAATACCAATAATAACCATGGTACTTGGTATATCTGTACTTTTTTTGTTAGTTACCGTAGCACTTAAACGAACTGTTTCGCCAACATTAGCAGTTAATTGCGCTAACTTTGTTTTTAAATCAACCGCACATTCTGTTTGGCTGTTTGGCAATGTTGTATTCCAATTTACAGCAACCGAATAAGGTAGCGGAGTTTTAACTCCAACATATTTTACTTTAATATCGTGTTTGCCTTCTTTGGTTAAATATTGCTCTAAGCCGTCAACCGTTATTGCACCTTTGTCACCTGCTTTGTATTCTTTTTCAGCCACTTTTTTACCATCTACAAAAACTTGAATGGTTCCGTCTTCGGTTGTTTTTTTGCTGGCTTTAGCAAATTCAGTTAATGCTTTTAATGCTAAAATAGTGCCCTGAGTGCTACTAAATACACCGTAACCACTGCGAGAGTTTACTAAATACTTAACGGCATTGTTTAACTCATTTGCATTTTTACCTTGCGATTTTAAAATGGCCATCATTGTAATTGCAGTGGTTTCAATGGTTAACGATTGCCCTTGCGAATAGGTAATAGAGTGTGTAGAGCCTGTCCAACTCCCATCTTTAGCTTGAAGCGGTAACAGCACATTCATAATTTGCTCAGCAGTTTTTGCATCGTTCATTTTATATGCTGTATTAGCCATCATGGCTAATAAATAAGCGTCTTTAGTTTCTAATGCTTTTTTTACCGAAGCATTAAATTCTGTTTTTAAATTGCTAAATCCCGCCTCGCTCATTGCATACACAATATAGGAATTTGTAACATCGTCGCTAATTCTACCAAAATCGTGATAAGCTTGGGTGTTACGTTTAAAGCCGCCTTTTTCGTCCTTTTGAGATAGAATCCAATCGGCAGTTCTATCAATCATTTTTTGATCCACATCACCACCTGCTTTTTTCATATCTACAAATTCCATAATGCCTAAAGCAGTTAAGCCTTGGTGCGCAGGGCTTGCCCCAAACCATTCGTAACCTTTATCCTTTGTTTCAAAGGTTGTTAAACGCTTATAGCCTCTGTCTAACAATCCTCCGGCGTAGGCCAATGTTTTATCGTCTTTACTATCGGTGCTTTTTAAATAATCTAATACCATAGCATTTGGATAAGCGCTCATAGATGTTTGCTCAAAGCAGCCGCCTGGTTCGCGTAAAATGCCTTCCACACCTTTCATCAAATCGCTCACTACATTTGGATAAGCTGTAAATATTGCTTTTGCAGAACCATTAATTACTTTATTCATCGTAAACGAAAATTGATTTTCCACTTCTTGTCCTGAAAACGAAGTAGACACGGGGAAACCTTTTGGAGCGATTTTAATTTTTTGTGTAAAAGCATCGCCCAATCCACAGGCTTTGTAGGTAATTGTCATATCGCCTACACCCATTTTATCCAACACTTTATAATCTAAATAAATTGTTTTTGCAGTACCTGGCATAATTGTTTGAATGCTTGGTGTTGCCACAATAGCCTGTAAAGCCTCAGGAACAATAACATTTAATAAACCGCCAATTGGCTTATTAGTATTGTTTTTAATAGTTAATGGTATAGACACAATGTCTTCTGTCGCTACTTCTACCGGAATTTTAGTGCTCATAGCAAAAGGTAATTGCGAGAAAAATGTTTTTTCTACCCTGCCTAAAGAACCATCGTTACTCATACCTTCAACGGTTGTTCTAAATGATGTAATGTCATCTGAGGTAAAAAATTCGATAGTTTTTTTGCCAGAGTATCCTATTTCAATATTTGGATTCCAATAAATAGTATTACGAAAATCGGTACGTGTTTCGGTAGTTTCATCTTCTTTATAAATTGGGGCAGGATATTGGCGTGCTCTGTAATATTTAATAATATTCGCTTGGTTTTGTATTGCTTTACCACTTGCTAATCCACCAAAAGCATTGGCTCTTCTATCTGCCACCTCAATTTTATCGTCTGCTTTTTTTGCATCCACCGAAACAATTTCTACTTCGTCTAAATCAGCTTCCTTATTTTTTAAAACAATTTCATCTTTTGGTGCTTTTTGTTTTTCTTCGCGCTTTACCTTATTTGGTGCATTAAGCGGCCCCTTAAAGTTGTTTTTCATTTCTGGTGCTTCAAAATCTTCATTCACAGCCTCACCCATAGCTACTGACGGTAATTGTTGTGGAGCAAAATTACCCTTTTTACTTCTAGATTTGCTTGTTGTTTTTGGATAATTATAATAGTTATAATTTGTAGGATATAAATACACCATCATCTCTTGATTATACGATTGAATATATTGCGCTTGATCAGAATAACCTTGTGCTTTAAATGTAACGGTTTGCGGGTTTGCCAAATCTAACCCTTTTAAATAAAATTGTCCATCCCAATCAGCGTTAAACTGCAAGCCGTTAGTAATTTTTATTTGCGAAGAGTTTATTGGTTTGCCAGTATAAGCATCTACAATTTTACCACTCACAACTGTTTTTTCGGCAGTAAAATTAATTATTGGAGTCTCGCTTTCTAATATTTTTTCCCAAGTAAAACGCCTCCAACCACTGGTTAATAATAAATTGTCTAAAGCTTGTGTTGCTTTAATTTCTTTTTCATCAAAATAAAAATTAGGCTCTTCTACTTTGTCTTTAATATCTTGTTGTAGTAAAAATTGCGCTAACAGATTACCTTGTTTATCATCAGCAAACGATAATAATTGGTCGTTAGCTACTGCCAAACTTAAGTTTGCGGGCATTGGTAAACCGCGTTCATCTTTTACACTTAATGTCATTTTTACTTTTTCACGAGGAAGATATTTATCTTTATCGGTTTCAACGGTAATGTTTAATTGTTTGTTTTTGTTTACAAAAGCTAAGCGTTCGGCACGTGCAATACCTTTGCTATCAAACAAAGTGATTTGTGAAACACCTATTGGGAAATTATTAGTTGGGAATAATATTTTAGTATTTCCTTTTTTTACATTTACCGAAGTAGTATAATACGCTTTGCCACGCACTTGTGCTACTAACGATAATTCTTCATTTTCGGTAGAATTAATCGTTGCTAAAACTTGCTCTTCACCAGTATTATCAATACTTAAGCCATAGCCACGTTGTAAGGCTTCTGGTAATTTAAATGTTTCGGCAATACCTTCGGGCTTAGTAATTTTTACAGTATATTTTTGTTTTGCTAAAGGATTTAATTTAAAAGTACCCATGCCTTGATAAAAGCTACTGAATGTTGTGATTGTACTTCCTTTTTCGTCTAAAACAATCCCTTCAATATCTGCAGGTTTATCAAATTCGTTTAAAGCGCGGAAAGCAATGGTATTATTGAAACCACACAACATATCGCCACCTTCGGGAAAAGCAGCAAACTTTACTTTATTTAAAATTATTGGAATAGAGCGCAAAATGCTTTCGGTACTTCCGTTATAATCAATTAATACATTTAATAAACCATCGTTTGTTTTTAACTCTTTTGGTAAATTAAATTTAATATACTTAATGCCTTCTTCATCTGTAATATCAGCTTTTTCAATAATTTTTTGTCCGTTTAAATTGGCAACGAATTTGATTTTATAATCGCTTAGGGGTTTATTTTCGTTAGTGTTTAATTGTAATTTGGCAATCACCTCATCACCGGCACCAAATGCTTTTTTCTCAAAATTTAATTTCATTTTTAAATTTGGTAATATAACGTCTTGCACTTGTACCTCTTTTACAAAGGCATTATCCTCGCCTTCATTTTTCATCCAATTGGTGTAAGCGCGTACTTTATATAGCCCGCCAAGTGCTTCGTTATCTAATTGAAAATCGCCAGCAGCTTTGCCGTTTTTAGCAATTATGTTTAACGATTTTTCAACGCCACCTTTTGGGTTTAATAATTCAACATGAATAATATCACTTTTTTGAGACGGTTTTAAGCTTTGTCCATCGCGTAAATAGGCACTAAACCAAATGGCTTCACCTGGTTCGTAAAATGGTTTATCAAAATGTAAATAAACGCGCTCTTCGGTTAGTGTTTCGTTATACGTGTTTAATTTTTTTTGGATGTTTTTAATAACATCGTTTTCTAAAACTAATTTATACACACTTTTTGGTGTAACCCAAGCAGCTAACGATAAGGTTAATAAGCCTATTGAAAGGGTTTTTGCTGTTTTTGTTGTGAAGGATTTCATATATCTAAATTTTAAATGATTGAACGTTTAAAATTTAGATGCAACATTTTTAACTATTCCATAAAAAATAATTCTCTTTTTATTTATTTGATAGCGTTGGTTTTTACTAAAGATCTTCTAGGTCTCTTAAATAATCGTTTTGTAAATCTGGATGTAGGGTTTTTATAAGTGTATTTATTTTTTTTAATTGTTGATTGTGCATATTAATAAGTAATTGGCTTTTTTGGTAGGGTATGCCTGAGGCTATAAATTTTTTGCAAAAGTAAATGTGCAGCTCTGCCGCCAAGGCTTTGTCGGCTATATATTTGCAATACTTTGTAATAATTCGCAACAATTTGCGCAAACTTTTTTTTACAAAATATAAGTTCTGTTGGGTTTTTAATTCGCTAAAATGTTCATCAATTTGTGTTTTTACATTGCTTATAAAATTATTTTTATCGTGGGCTTCAAATAGTAAATAATCTAAAAATTCTTTGTTGTCCTTTTTATATTTGGCAAGGGTAAGGCATAACTCAAGCAATTGTTTTTGGGGCAACTCGTTTAATTCTTTTTTTAATTCGCTTAATGTGGCGGTTTTCATAAGTACATCTTGTTTTTTATTTGTTATAACTCGTTCCGCGTAACGCGGTGTGGTTTAGCCAGTTTCTTTATTATTGTTTATTCTTTAGGCAAACATGGCTATTTCATATTAATTTAAATATAATACTAGTTTAGTGGCTTTGTTTAATAATTTATGTACATTTATATTAAATATTAACATTTGTTTTATGAAAAAAAATTTACTTTTTACTGTTTTAGCATTTTTAACCATTAGTCATTTAAAATCTCAAGTGACTTATAAAGATGTAGCTGGTATTTTTTATGCACGTTGCACAAGTTGCCACCACTCTGGTGCAAATATGTATCCGTATATGAATTACAGCCAAACCGCTTGGATGGCGCCCAGCATTCAATACGATTTAAATACTAATAAAATGCCGCCATGGAGTGCTGATACCTCTTACAAACGCTTTCAACACGAGCGTTTAATTACAAGTGCCGAAAAAACTCTAATTTTAAACTGGATAAGCGGTGGGGCACTAAAAGGCGATACTACCCAAGCTCCTGCAGCGCCAACGTATCCAAACCAATACCAATTAATAGGCACACCCGATTTAATAGTAGGTATCGGAACGTTTACAAGCACATCTGGCACTACCGATAAATATTACTGTTTTTCGATTCCAACTAATTTAACACAAGATAGAATGCTTAGAGCTTATGAAGTAGTTCCAGGTAATAAGCAAATTGTGCATCATGCTGTCATTACATCTGATACAACTTCAAACGCGGTTAGCGATTTATCGGGTGGCTGTTATAATTTAGTAGGAAGTGGCATTGGCACGTATGCGCCAGGAAGCAGAGCTACAGTATTTCCTAGCCAAGCACCCATTAAGGCTGGTATGTTATTAAAGGCTGGTTCAAAAATAAGAATTCAAATGCATTACCCTGCTGGAAGTGCCGGCCAAGTAGATAGCACAAAAATTAGATTGTTTTTTTACCCCATTGGTACAACGGGAGTTAGACAACTTTATTCAACTACACCTCTACAAAATTGGTCAATGGCAATACCTCCTAATGCGGTGGTAGGCTATTCTGCTTACTATCCAACATCTGGTACGCTATCCACTTCATTATCTGCTTTTGCTGTAATGCCACATTCACATTTATTATGTACAAGTATTATATACTATGCTGTAAACCCAGGTATTGATACAATACCTTTAGTTAAGGTTAATAAATGGGATTTTGAATGGCAAGAATACTATACTTTTAAAAAACTAGTTAAAATACCTACGGGATACCGTTTATACTCAAAACACATGTATGATAATACTACTAGTAATCCTAATAACCCTAACAGCCCACCAATAACAGTGTATTCAAATACTGGTACGCATGACGAAATGTTGTTTGATGGAATGATGTATATGTATTACCAACCTGGCGATGAGTTAGTAGATATTGAAGCCATGATAAACAGCGACCCTTTAATGTTAGGTGTAAAAGAAAATAACACTATTAGTAATTCGGCTATTACAAACGCAATTGCTTTTCCAAATCCGTTTAACAATACTGTATCAATACGTTATTTGTTAAACCAAACTAGTGATGTTAGTATTGATATTACAGATGTAATAGGACGAAAAATCTGCTCTTATACTATAGGGAAACAAAGCGATGGCACACATGATTGGGAATGGGACGGTAAAGATTTAAAAGGAAATAAAACCAGCAGTGGCATTTATTTTTATAAACTAAAAGCAAATAATTTTACTTTTGAAAGTAAGATTATTAAGAAAGATTAAAAACAAAAACTCTAAACAAAAAGCCCCGTTTTATTAAACTAAAATGGGGCTTTTTTATTTTTAAAAAATAGCGTTAATCGTATAATTAATTGCTCCCATACTTACACTTTGATTTACTTTTTTATTTATAAGCACTTGTGCTAATGGCGATAGGTAAGATATAGCAAACACTTCAACCTCATCATTAATCTTAATTTTTCCTAAACCTATGCCAATAAATAGTATTCCGTTATTAGTAGTAACTAAACTGCCATTTGTTATTTGTGTGTATATTTTAGTGCAATTTATTTTCTGTAGCTCGTTTACTTGCGTGTTTAAAATAGTAAGTTGCGCACTTAATTTTTCTTGTTCTAGCTGCATCATTGCCTTTGCGGTTTCGTGCTTATCGCCAGCTGTGCTTTTGGTTTCGTTATTTGCGGCTTCGTTTACTACGGCTAAAGCACTTTTTAAATGTGCTATTTTTTGTTGAAGCAAAATATTACATTCGTTTACTATTTTTTGTTTTAATTCAATCATGTATTAAAAATTATTAATAATAGTGCATTTTCCCCAGCCATGGTCTACACCATTTTCAAACTCTTTTGTAATATACGCATAACCATACTCTAAACTAAAATGCTTATAGGCTAAAACTAAATATGCGCTTGCATCGTAAACCAAACGGCTAATTTGATTGGCGTTAAGAGTATAAACATTACTATTGTTAAATGCTCCCCCTTGCAATGTTGCATTATAGGCAACAGCTTTAGCATTAGATTTTACAACAACATATATTTTATATTTAGATGCAGTGGTTTTTAAATAATTTTTTTCTAAACCTAAGTTTTTAAAATAATTGGTAAATAACCCTACTCTTACATTTAAACCTGCAGAAACATCGTTATACAAAGAGCCAAGCCTTACCGTAGTTTGCGCTATGGTTTGAAAATAGTTGGTATTAATAATTCCTTTTTCTAAACCTATTTTATAATTTAAAATAACATCATTGGATAGTTGATACTCCCAGCCTTGTGGTTGTATATTTAATAAGGCTCTATGAATTGCTTTTTGCTCATCTTCGCACCTTGCGCACTTACCAATGCCTCCAATTTCTAATTGAGTTTTTAATGCTATTTGTTTATTAAAGTTTAGAGATGTTAGTTGGTGCGCTAACGAAAATGTACCTGTAAAAGGGCGCTCGTTATAAAAAATTTCCTCGTGTCTAATACTTACTGGTGTAAAACAATTTTGCTCTAACGTAGCGCCATAATAATTAGATGTAGCATTTTTTAAGCGGATTAACGTTTTAGATACTGGCGAATATTTTATAAATGGATGAATAACCGTTAGTTGTATGCCTTGTGTATAATACCTATCGGTAGCTGTAAAAAAATCGTTTTCGTAATTAAAGCGAATGTAATTTTCGAGTTGGTTACTAGAATCGGCAACGCTTATGGGTTGTGAAAAAATACAAAAACTAAAACAGCAATACATTAATAATAAATTCTTCTTCATATGATTATATACGAGATTTTTAAAGTAATGGGGTAATCAACCGTTTAAAAACTAAGTTGTACATATACTGCTAAATGATCGCTATAGCCATTATAATATTTGTTGCCATAACCATACGTACGATTAGGCTTTACTTCCCCAGTTTTAAAGTTTTTAAATAATACAAAATCTTTTTTTAATACAAAAGCAGTGTTTGGTTTAAACTGCAATCCTTTAGCTTGCATAAACGCTTGCGACATAATGATATGATCAAATACGTGCCACTCCCCCTTATCATAATGCGTGCCGTCTTTATTTTTTTCCATATTAAAAAACGGATTTAATAATTCGTTGCTTTCTTTTTTAGGATTGGCGTTAGCTTTTAATGTATTTAAAACCGATGAATTGGTGGGATAGTCGTTTAAATCGCCCATTACAATTACTTTAGCATTAGCGTTTAGTTTTTGTAAATCATCTATTTTTTGGCGCACTACTTTTGCGGCATAAATTCTACGAGGTTCCGTTTCTTTCTCACCATCGCGGCGGCTAGGCCAATGGTTTACAAAAAAATAAACTAACTCGTTAGTGCTTCTACACTTTAAGGTTACAAACAAAACGTTGCGAGTTTTATAATTTGCAATATTGGTGTTGGTTACATTTAATTCTTTACTTTCTATAAATTCAAAAACTAATGGGTTATAAATTAAACCTACATTTATTCCTCTATCATCAAGCCCTGTACTTGTTAGTACAGCATACTTTTTTGTTTTTAATTGGCTGTTATTTATTAAATCGGTTAATACTTTTTTGTTTTCTATTTCGCAAAAGCCAACCACATCGGGCAGACCAATACCTGCCACACTCGAATCAACCACCTGGGCAATGTGTTGTATTTTACTGTTGTATTTTTTATCGTCCCATTGCAATTCAGAGGTAGGTAAGTATTCTTCATCTTGTGTTTTTGGATCGTCAACGGTG
>JAYTRS010000248.1:0-5208 GCA_043746065.1 Bacteroidota bacterium
AGATTACTTAATTGCTAAAAACATTCTTAAAAATAAAGGTAAAATTTTCTCAACCCAACAATTAAGCGAATTAAAACAAGAAAGAATAAACGCACTTGCTAAGCCAGAAAGTGCAGATAAGTTATGGACCATGCTTGGTTATCTTTTTTCCTTAATTGGCGGTATTATAGGTGTATTTATTGGCTGGCATTTAGCAAAATTTAAAAAAACATTACCAAACGGACAAAAAGTATATAATTATACAGAATTTACTCGCTTACAGGGCCGAATTATTTTTAGTATTGGACTTGTTTGTATAATGGGTTGGATACTATACATTATACGGTGCTTTTAGGCACAAACCTTTAACAATCATATTTCTCTACTTCACTTTTTAAAAAAGCAATTTGTTTTTTTACTGCCTTTAACTCTTTTATCTTTTCTTCAATTTGAAATAATTTATTATCTAAAATTTCTAGCTTTTTTAACTTAGTTATTCGTTTGCTGTACCATGCATCTATAAGTTCTTTTATTTCCGATAAAGTAAACCCAATAGATTTTGCATCTCTAATCAAATCTAATTTACTCACTACTTCATCATCATAATAGGTATAATTATTACTTTTTACATTATTATTTTTTTTACCCGTAAACAAACCTAGTTTTTCATAAAACCTTATGGATGCTATTGGAATTCCGGTTTCTTTAGAAAGTTGATTGATTAATTTCATACTTGTTGAAAACTTTTTTAAACTATAAACTATACTTCATACTTTACAGTTACAAATATAATATATACTTTTGTATTTCAATTTATAAAATAAAAAAAAATGAATAAAACAATTTTAATAACAGGAGCTTCAACAGGTATTGGCAGAGAAACTGCTATATTTTTTGCCAAAATGGGCTGGAATGTTTCTGCAACGATGCGAACTACCGAAAAAGGAAAAGATTTATTAAAATATCCAAATCTTAAACTATTTGCATTAGATGTAATGAATGAAACAAGTATTAAACAAGCTATTAATGACACCATATCTACATTTGGCGCCATTGATGTTTTATATAACAATGCAGGCTACGCTTTAGTTGGTGCATTTGAGGCCATGAATCAAGAACAAATTAAAAGGCAGTTTGATACCAATGTATTTGGCGTAATGAACGTAACAAAATTTATTTTACCTCATTTTAGAGCTAAGAAAAATGGAATAATTATCAATACTACCTCTATGGGTGGGCTTATAACATTTCCATTATATAGTGTTTACCACAGCACCAAATGGGCATTAGAAGGGTTTATGGAAAGTTTACAATTTGAATTGAAGCAGTTTAATATTAAAGTAAAAAATATTGAACCTGGTGCAATAAAAACAGAGTTTGAAAATGCTCAAGACTTTGTTTCTACCAAAGATTATGACAACTATACCCATCACGCACACAAAAATATGCTAAACACCTATAAAACTGCGCCAACTGCCGAAATTGTAGCAAAAAAAGTATGGCAAGCTGCTAACGACCAATCTTACCGTTTACGATATGCAGTAGGAGGCCAAGGACCACTTTTATTATTTATACGCTGGTTATTACCACTTAGTTGGTTTACAAAAATGGTAAGTAGTCAAGTTGAAAAAGGGATTAAATATTAATAAATGAAATTTATATCAGAATATTTTAATTCGGAAAAATTTGAAAGCTTATTTTTTATAGGTGTAGGCATTTTAGCCATTACATTAGGAATTTATTATTGGCTTGTAATAAAAGAACCGTTTTATAACGGTAATGCTACTGCTTTAATGTTAGTAGCGTTAGTTCAACTTACGGTCGGAATTTCTGTTTATTTTAGAAGTCCGAAAGACATAATAAGAGTTGAAAATACCATTAAAAATGATGTATATAAAATTAAAACCGAAGAAATTCCAAGAATGAATGTGGTGATGAAAAATTTTATAATTTACCGTTATGTAGAAATAGCATTAATAATTTTAGGACTTATTATGTTCTTCTATTTCCCAAGTGTTAGTTTTTGGAAAGGTCTAGGAGTTGGGTTGTTTATACAAGCAAGTTTAATGCTTTCGTTAGACTATTTTGCAGAAAAGCGTGGGGCTACATATTTACAACACTTAACAACATTTAGTAAATAGATACTACTTTTAACAAAGGTTATATAAGATAAAGCCGATGTACTATATTTTAGCATAAATAATACTATTAAACTTAGATGTTGAATTAATCGTTTGCACCACTGTTTAAGTGCTCATCATGTATTAATAAAGCATATCCAGCGCAAATAAACGTAATTGATATAAATTTATAACAATAAAGTAATTTATAGGTAACTCAACCTTAGTTATTAAAATTTAAAAAGCGTTTTAAGTTTAAATGCTTTTTTGTTTTATTAATTTATATTATTTTTTTTAGTAACTTTAGTTAATATAAAACTTATAGTATGCGCATAATTTATTGTTTATTATTTATTTGTTTAGTTAAACTATGTACTGCACAAATAAGCACTAGCAACAATTTACTTAAGATAATGTTAAGTAATAAAAATAACCAAACGGTAGTGCATACGTTATTAGTAAAAGGTAATGCTACTAAATTAATAGCGTTTCAAAAAACATACAATTACCAGCTAAATTATTTTGTAGGCAATATAGCATCTATCACCTGCCCATTAAATGTAGTAGCCAACCTAATACAAAACAATATTATTTGGTATGCCGAGTTTATTAATAATACTAAAAAATTAATGAACGATACCATGGTGGTTAAAAACCGCATTAAACCAGTAAAATTAGGCACTGCACCTTTAACGCAGGCATACGATGGCACAGGGGTATTAATTGGCATTATAGATTCGGGTATTGATTTTAACCACCCCGATTTTAAAGATAGCTTTGGTAACACCCGTATAAAATTTTTGTGGGATCAAGTACCCATTTCAGGCTCTAACGTGCCGGCTCCCTATAACTATGGTATTGAATGGACGGCAGCACAAATAAACGCAAGTGTTTGTACCCATAACGATTTACCCTACTATGGCCATGGCACACATGTAAGTGGCATTGCAGCAGGTAATGGTCTGGCTAACGGTACCCACGAAGGCTGTGCACCAAAAGCCGATTTAGTAGTAGTAGCTTTAGATTTTAATAAATTTGGGCCCACCATTGCCGATGCTGTAAATTATATTTATAGCAAAGCCACCTTATTAGGTAAACCCTGCGTTATTAATGCCAGCGTGGGCGATTATTACGGTAGCCATGATGGAACAGATTTAGAAGCCAAACTCATTGAAGGTATGGTAAAAAATATACCTGGTCGTGTAATGGTAGCTGCTGCTGGTAATGCGGGCACATATAAATTTCATGTTAAAACGCAACCACCAATAGGCGATACCAGTTTTACGTGGATACAAAATACTTCAAGCAATTTATCTTATTGGTGCTATGCCGACACAAATAATATAAAAAACATACAACTAAATATTGGCGCCAATCGCACCAACTTTTTTAACTTAGGTAGTATTGGTTTTAAAAATTATAATTATGGTTTAAGCAGTTTAAAAACCGATACTTTAAAATACAATAACAATAGAATTGGTATTGTAAAAACATCGGCAAGTATTAATACTTATGGCGTTTATGAATTATTTGTACAAATAGTTACTGATACTACTGGCCTTTTGTGGCGCATAGAAAGTAAAGGAGTGGGCCTACACGATGCTTGGAATTTTGATTTTGTATCGTCGGGTTTACCAACAGCTACACAGTATCCAAAAATTACAAAATATGCACTGCCTAATACTAATAGCAGTATTGTTTCAAGCTTTCAATGTTTAGATGATGTAACCACCGTTGCTAATTACGTTAACTTAAATTATTATTACGATGTAAATAATACCTTACAAAACTCTACCACATTTTATCCAACCGAAATTGTAAATTACCTAGCACCCAATAGTAGCATTGGTCCCACCCGTGATAATAAAATAAAGCCAGATATTTCGGCTACTGGCGCCGAAATTTTTAGTGCGTTAGTAATAAGCACGCAAACTGCCTTAATAGCAAGCCAGCCACAAACTATAGCACAGGGTAGTTTTCATGTGGCGGGTGGTGGTACTTCGGCAGCATCGCCAGTAGTGGCAGGTTTAGCCGCTTTGTATTTGCAAAAAAATCCAACTGCTACTAGCTTGCAAGTTAAAAATGCAATTATTAATTGCGCCTACAGCGATGCCTACACTACCAATAGCTTACCTAATTTTCGTTGGGGCTATGGTAAATTAGATGGAAAAGCTGCTATGCTTTGTAGTATACCAACAGGTATTAACGCGATAACATCAAGCCAAGTTGTAAACTACTACCCTAACCCATTTACAAATAAAGTACAATTAAATTTTGAAAGTGATATTTTAAAAACAATTACCGTGTATGCCGTAGACGGTAAATTAATGTATAGCGATACCTTTAAAGGAAATAATTACGAATTAAATGCCGATAAATTTTATGTAAATACACATGGCTTATTGTTTGTAAAAATACAAAGTAACGCTGGCACAAACGTATTTAAATTAATAAAAACAAACTAATCATGCAGGTTGCCAGCAATAAGTTAAAAGATAGTTTAAGTTTTTTTTACAATCAATTAAGCACTTCATACGATGCATCAGAAATAAAAGCACTTTTTGAAACTGCTTGCCATTATTATTTAAATTTTAATAAAACACAGGTTACTACTCATTTAAATAATAACATTAATCAAAGTGATTTATTAAAGTTATATGATTGCTGTAAGGATTTAAAAAAAAACATTCCCATTCAGTATATTTTAAAACACGCTTGGTTTTATAACTTACAATTTAAGGTAGATGCTTCGGTTTTAATTCCCAGACCCGAAACAGAAGAGTTAGTAGATTTAATTTTAAAAGAAAATGCTTCACTAACTTCATTATTAGATATTGGTACTGGTAGTGGCTGCATTCCAATTTCTATAAAAAAAAATAGGTCTGTTGCAAACGTATTTGCTTGTGATATTAGTAACACTGCTTTACAAGTAGCTACACAAAATGCCATGCAAAATAACTGTTCCATTCATTTTTTTAAAACAGACATATTAAACCCAACTAATTTTAATACAACTTTTACAGAAAAAGTAAATGTAATTGTAAGTAACCCACCTTATATTAAAATAAGCGAAAAAAATACCTTACATAAAAATGTTTTAGATAATGAG
>JAYTRS010000249.1:0-1578 GCA_043746065.1 Bacteroidota bacterium
TTCAAATGTTATTGATGTTACCCCACGATATTTTCCAGCACGACCATTATCATTAAATTCTTTATCAATAGATTCCACCGTAAAATCATATCCTTCGGCTTCATCAAATTCAAAGAATTCATCATCATCATCTTTTATTTTCAATTTTTTCTTCAATTTTGAAGATGCTCTTGAAATAATCGGAATAAATTCTTTTTCGAAGGCAAGAATTTTCCACAAATATGGAGTAGCCGTTTCATCTTCTCTATCAATTACACAACAATATACCTCACGTTTTGGTAGCATTGATTTGGCGATTGTCATCAATGATTCACCTTGACTCGTTTTGTTAAATTTATTATCATAATACAATTGTTTAGAGAATTTGCAAATTGGGTCTTCTTGTCCAAGTGCTTCCAATGTTAACGTCATTTTGTCGTCAGCATAAGCGACCATATCATTATTATGGTAACTAATTTTTACAAATAAATTATTCTCTTCGTTCAAATGTTCAGCATTAAAAAATTTACTATTTAATGGAAAGGGAATAATTCTCAATAAATGCTCATCTTTGGATAATTTGAACAAATAACTCTCGTCCTTTTTTTCTTTTGGTTTGCCAGATGCTAATGCTGACCAATTAATTTTGCCCATAATCGTTTTGTTGTTTTAATTGTTATTTAATTTAAATTATTTTATATTTTTTTACTAATTTCGTTTCAATAACTCGTAATGTTTTATCTTTTGACTCCAATATAATAGAATTTTTATAATTTTGCCAAATAATTACATCGGACTCTATTACATCTTTCAATTTATTGATACCATTCAGTGAATAGATGACATTACATTTATTTCCGTCATCATCTTTATTTTTACGATGAACGGCAATTGTTGCAGGAGGAAGCCAATTGATATTAAAATGGTCGATACAATACGATAGGATATATTCAGACGCTTCCAAAGAATTTTCAAAAACAAAAATATTTTCATAAAGTATTGTGTATTGTGTACTAATATCATGGACAGCTTGTTCCAAATTTTCTTTTTTAACAAAGGTAATAAATAATTTACTATTGATTGGCGACATATCGAAGTTATTGAATTTAATTTTGTTGTGGTAAATTTACAACACATAATTATTATTGATTAGTTCATTTTATTTAAACGAAAATATATCATCAAAAATATTTTTTAAAATTTGAAATTTTTATTAGAAATTTCATAATAATTTACTCCATAACTCAAATTAACGTTTCCGTTTTGTTTTAAAATAGTGGTTAGGTTTTGTATAATATTTACATCATCTTCATAAGAAATATCGAATAAAAAGGCATCATATTTGTATAAAATTAATTTACTTTTATAATTTAGTAAGTAATTTAATAATTGCTCAATGATAGTGACATTTTTTTCAGTTTCAATAATTTGTAAAATTTTAGAAATGTCTCCGCTATCACCTTTTAATTCAATCTTTTTACCGCTTATGGGACTCGTAAATATATCAACAGATTTCAATAATTGTTTTAAATCAAACAATTTTATAAAAAATAAGTGGTTAGCGTAGGGATTAATGGTATTTTCCCCAAATGTTATTAT
>JAYTRS010000250.1:0-5177 GCA_043746065.1 Bacteroidota bacterium
GTGTAGGCGAGTACGATATTAACAATGTACCGTTTGGTAAATGCTTTAGCGACCATATGTTGGTAGCTGAGTATAGCGATGGTAAATGGCACAAGCCTGTAATTATGCCTTATGCCGATGTACCTATGAGCTACTCTATGAGTGCATTGCATTACGGACAAGCAATTTTTGAAGGGATGAAAGCCTACAAAAATGATAAAGGAGAGGTATCTTTATTTCGCCCAACCGAAAATTTTATACGTTTAAACAAAAGTGCTATTCGCATGGCAATGCCCGAAGTACCTGAAGAAATTTTTATGGGCGGCTTAACCGAATTATTAAAATTAGATAGTGCTTGGGTACCTACTAGCGAAACGGGTAGTTTATACATTCGTCCGTTTTTAGTAGCTACCGACGAAGCTATTGGTGTAAAGGCAAGCGAAACTTACAAATTTGTAATTATTACTTGCCCTGCAGGTAAATACTACAGCGACCCAATTAAAGTATTAGTTGAAACAAATTATTTTAGAGCCGTGCACGGTGGTGTAGGCTTTGTAAAAGCTGCTGGCAATTATGGTCGTAGTTTGTACCCAACAAAATTAGCACAACAAAAAGGGTATCAACAAGTAATTTGGACAGATAGCACCACACACCAATACGTTGAAGAAAGTGGGACCATGAATCTTATGTTTGTAATTGGCGATACCGTTTTAACACCAGCCTTGGGTGATACCATTTTATCAGGTATTACGCGAAACTCCGTATTAGCATTAGCTCACGCATGGGGTTATAAAGTTGAAGAACGAAAAATATCAATTCCCGAAATATTAACAGCACATGCTAATGGCACCTTGCAAGAATGCTTTGGCTGTGGCACTGCGGCAACTATTGCACAAATAGTAACCATTGGCTACGAAGGCAGTGATTACGACTTGCCTGCCGTTGAAACCCGAAAATTTTCAACTAAAGTAGATGAAACCTTACGCAATATTCGCAAAGGTAAAGTAGCTGATACAATGAATTGGATGTTTAAAATTGCTTAATAGCAATGCTTACAGAACTTTTACCACAAGTTATTTTAATTGCTAAAACTGTTGGCGAATTTATTAGAACTGAAAAACAAAATTTTTCAACGGATAAAGTTGAAATAAAAGGCTTAAATGATTTAGTAAGCTATGTAGATAAAACATCCGAACAAAAAATTGTAACGGCTTTAAGTACTCTATTTCCCCAAGCTGGTTTTATAGTTGAAGAAAACACACGCTCAGATATAAAGGAGTACAATTGGATTGTTGACCCCCTAGATGGCACCACAAATTTTATTCACGGTATACCAAGTTATGCCATAAGCATTGCTCTGGAGTATAAAGGCGAAATTATATTAGGTGTAGTTTATGAAGTAAGTAAAGATGAGTGCTTTTATGCTATTAAAAATGGTGGTGCTTTTTTAAACGATAAACCTATTAACGTTACCAAAACCACTTTACTAAAAGATAGTTTAATTGCCACTGGTTTTCCGGTTTATAATTTTGAAAGAATTGTGCCTTTTTTTAAAACATTAGAGTATTTAATGCGACACACGCATGGTGTAAGGCGCATTGGCGCGGCGGCGGTAGATTTGTGTTACGTGGCTTGTGGAAGAGTAGATGCTTTTTTTGAGTACAATTTAAATAGTTGGGATGTAGCGGCGGGTAGCTTAATTGTAACCGAAGCTGGGGGTAAAGTGGCCGATTTTAGTGGCAATAATACGTGGCTATTTGGTAAAGAAATGGTTGCTACAAATACAGCCATTTACAGTAATTTTACCCAATTAATTAAAACTAATTTTAGTTAATACTAACTTAATTAGCCCTAATTTTTCCGAAACTACATAGGCTCTTAGCTTTAAAAATAGGTATAATTAAATAAAAAACCCGTTTCAGTGTAAACCAAAACGGGTAGTAAATAGTGTTTGTTAAAATTATTCTCCTCCTGAACTTTCAGAGTGCTCTTTTTTGCCTTTTGCTTCGGCTACAACAATATTACGTTCGTAATGCTCTGTGCCGTTTAAAGCATTAATGGCGGCATTGCCTTCGTTATCATTTGCCATTTCAACAAAACCATAACCTTTGCTACGGCGCGATTCTTTATCCTTAATAATGCGCACACTGGTAACTTCTCCATATTGTGCAAATAAGTCGCTTAACGTTTCTTCTTTAACTTTAAAGCTAATGTTGCTGATAAAAATGTTCATATACTAATTTTAGTGTTTATATAAAGGTAAACAATAAAACTAATTTACCAAATTTTAACGATTGTTTTTTCAATAAAAAATTACCTAAAATAATTTAGCTTCTACACTTATTTCAACATTTGCATCTTTTGGTAGGCGTGCAGCTTGTATGGTAGCTCGTGCCGGAAAATCTTTTGTAAAGTACGAGGCATATACCTCGTTTACATGTACAAAATTATTCATATCGTTTAAAAAAATAGTTGTTTTAACCACATTATCGTAAGTACAGCCACCAGCTTTTAAAATTTCGCCAAGGTAATCCATTACCATTTTAGTCTCTTCTTTAATGGGGCATTTTACCAATTGCTTGCTTTGCAAATCCATTGCAATAGTGCCACTAATGTACATACAATCGCCTACAATGATGGCTTGGTTATAAGGGCCAATTGGTGCGGGTGCATTTGGGGTATTTATTATTTTTTTCATAATTTTAATTTTAGTTTGTTAGCTAAACAAATATAATTGTTTTTATTTCATTTTTAATCTAATTTGCGTTAAAACCTTTTTTGTGTAAAGCGGAAAATCGCCCTTCATCATCCAGCCATAATATCCCGGTTCGGCTGTTAATACTTCGGTTACAGGTTTATCTTTATGTTTGCCAAAATTAAAAACTTCAATACCTTTTTCGTTAAAAATAATTCGGCCAGCTAAATCGGCATTTTTTGTTTTAGCGCTAAGTTCGCTAAGTTTAGCAATATCGTTTACAATGGGTATTGTTTTATTGCCTTTTTCATCCTCTACTTCGGTTGTTTTGTAATGTTGTAACTGGGCTTTAAAAATTTCGTAAGTAGCAACGGTATCGGCCTCGGCAGTATGTGCATTTACTAATGTTTTACCACAATAAAATTTGTAGGCAGCGCTTAGGTTACGAGGTTCCATAAAATGAAAAATATTACCCACATCTACTAACTTGCGCCCAGCTAAATCAAAATCTACTTCTACACGCAGTAATTCTTCAACCAATAAAGGAATATCAAATTTATTAGAATTATAGCCTGCAAAATCGGCATTACCTATAAATTGAACAAGTTCGGGAGCAGCTTGTTTAAAAGTGGGCGCCTCTACAATATCTTTATCATAAATGCCATGTATTTTTGATACCTTATCGGGTATTGGCATTTCGGGATTTATTTTTAAAGTTTTTATTTGGGTGCTGTTATCAATATTTACTTTTAGTAAACTTATTTCTACAATTCTATCTAGGCCTATTACTAAGCCTGTGGTTTCAAGATCGATAAAAACTAAAGGTTTTGTTAAATTAATAGTCATTTTTTATAAACTGGGTTTTGTGTATGGGTGTAAATTTTTTAATACTTGCTCAGTTGGCAGTGTGTTTTTTACAAACGTATTTAATTTATGAATTACGGCATCTAATACCGAATCGGGACAACTGGCGCCACTTGTAATAATTATTTTTAAAAATTGTTTTTTAGGTAAAAAATTTAGGGTTGTTTTTAATGTTTTAGTAGTATAATCAAAATGATGAATTGTAAATTCGTTTTCAATTTCTTTTTCGGAAGAAATAAAATAGGTTTTAAATTTTTGTTCACACAACTCTACCAAATGCGAAGTATTACTGCTATTGTAACCGCCAATAACAATGGCTAAATCGGCATCGGTTTCTAGTAGTCCGTAAGTTGCATCTTGGTTTTCGTTAGTGGCGTAGCATAAGGTATCGTGCGTTTCGGCAAAATGAGTATTAATGTTTTCTACTCCAAATTTTTCTTCCATTACCGATTTTAAAAATTCGGTAATTTCGGCCGTTTCGGTGGCTAACATGGTAGTTTGGTTAATAACGCCTAGTTTATTAAAGTGCGTGCTAATTTGCAAACCGTTAGTGTGTTTATTTTTAAATTCTGCTTCAAATTGTTGTTGCGATTGTTTACCTAAAATATAATTGGCTAATTGCTTTGCTTCGGCTAAATTTTTAATTACCACCACCGCTTCGCTATCTTTGGCGCTGCGCGAAAAGGTAGAGCGGGTTTCTTCGTGATTGTATTTACCATGTATAATAATGGTATGATTTGTTTTACCAATTTGTTCCGATTTTTTCCAAACCCGTTCTACAAAAGGGCAAGTAGTATTGTATTTTTCGGTTTTAATTCCGTTTTGTTCTAACAGGGCAATTAACTCTAAAGGGGCACCAAATGCAGGTATCATCACAATATCATTAGGCGTTAACACGTCAAAGGGTATTAATTGCTTGCCATAAGTATCTTGTAAAAATTTTACGCCACGTGTTGTTAAATCTTTATTTACCTCGGGGTTATGAATCATTTCACTTAATAAGTAAATAGTTTTATTAGGGTTTTCATCTAAAGCTTTAAAGGCAATTTCAATTGCATTTTCTACTCCAAAACAAAAACCAAAGTGGCGGGCAATGTAATAGTTAATGGGGCCAAAATTTAAAACAGTGGGGCTATTATCTTTTTTGCGAGGGTCGTGCAACTTACGGTATTGCTTTACTTGCGAAATAATGGGGCTGCGGTAAAATTGTGGTATGGTAAAGGTTTTCATTATATTATTGTATTACAACGCATTAATGCCCGTAATAGCATTACAAATATAACAATTGGCTTACAAAAATTTAGTATATAAATTATGTAATATTTAGTATTTAAATACTAGTTAGTTGTTGGTTGGCTATTTTATAACGGTCTCCACTCATTGCATAAATATATAATTTTTAGTTGTGCGATACACCCGAGCGATAGCGAACTGATGAATGCCATAAAAAACAATAAACAAAATAATGAATAAACGCACAGCTAAAGCATCCTCGTTACCGCTTCGCTAAAACGAGGAGGGGGTGGGGGGTTAAATCGTTTACCGTTAATTGTTTATTTTTTAATAAAAAATAATTTATACTCGCCAGTATCGGTTTGTAAGGTTAAATGTAAATCTTTGTCGTACAATTTAGTAACGT
>JAYTRS010000251.1:0-1566 GCA_043746065.1 Bacteroidota bacterium
AGCGGCGATGCCATTAAAAAAGGAGTAAAAGGCTTTATTTATGGCGAGCGTGGCGTTTGGCGTCCAGGAGATAGTTTATTTTTAAATTTTATTGTAGAAGATAAATTAGGCTCCATTCCTGCCAATCACCCTGTAATATTTGATTTAACCAATCCGCAAGGGCAATTAACCAAACGTTTATTAAGCACTAAAAGTGTAGATGGCTTTTATAATTTTACTTGCGTTACCGATAAAAACGCCCCAACAGGATTATGGAATGCCGAAGTTAAAATTGGCTCTATTAAATTTAGTAAAAGTATTCGTATAGAAACAATTATGCCCAACCGTTTAAAAATTGAAATAAATGCTGGCGATAATAAATTATTAGTAGGTACAAAGCCGCAAACCGTTAGTTTACATACTAATTGGCTTACAGGAGCTGTAGCTCACAATTTAGCGGCAAATATTAATGTGGCCTTAACATCTATGCCTACCGAATTTCCAAAATTTGAAGGGTATAATTTTACCGATCAAACCACCCGTTTTGAATCGCAAAGTATTAGTATTTTTGATGGTAAAGTAGATGATAATGGCAATACCTCTTTTCCATTAAATATTGATGTAAAGAAAAATGCACCTGGTTTTTTAAAAGCAAATTTCACAACCCGTGTGTTTGAACAAGGTGGTGCTTTTAGTGTCGATCGTTTTTCTATCAATTATTCGCCATACAGTTTTTATACAGGTATTAAATTACCAACTGGCGAGAGCAATACTGGAATTTTATACACCGGTAAACAACACCAATTAGATATTGCTACGGTTGATTTTAATGGTAATGCCGTTTCGCGTAGCAACTTAAAATTTGAATTATATAAACTAGATTGGCGTTGGTGGTGGGATCAATACAACGATGAATTAGCAAATTATGCAAGTGATGAATATCACAAACCCATCCAAGTACAAACAATTTCATCAACTAATGGCAAGGCTAACGTAAAAATTAATATTGGCGAAAAAGATTGGGGGCGTTATTTAATTCGTGTTATTGATGTTGAAAGTGGACATTCTGCTAGCCAAATAACCTATTTTGATTGGAGTAATTGGATGGAAAGAGATGGCGGAACAGATAATAAAATTATTTCGAACATGCTACACTTTACCACCAATAAAACAAAATACAAAACTAACGATGAAGTTACGGTAAATATTCCTTCGCCTCAAAGCGGCAGAGCTTTAGTAACCATTGAAAATGGAAGTAAAGTATTAGAAGCACATTGGTTAGAAACCGAAAAAGGAAATACCACTTTTAAATTTAAAGTAAAACCCGAAATGGCGCCTAATGTATATGTGCATGTAAGTTTAATTCAGCCACACAGCCGCACTAATGATTTACCAATTCGTTTATACGGTGTAGTGCCTATTACCGTTGATGACCCCGAGACGCATTTAAAACCAAAAATACAAATGGCAGATGTATTAATGCCTGAAAAAAATGTAAATATTACCGTGAGTGAAGAAAATGATAGAGAGATGGCATTTACAGTAGCTGTTGTAGACGAAGGTTTGCTGGATATTACACGATTTAAA
>JAYTRS010000252.1:0-5165 GCA_043746065.1 Bacteroidota bacterium
ATTAAAATTGTAGGTATTGGCGATCATACTGCCAGTTTTTATAATGAAAAAGGAATAGATATAACAGCCGCTTTAGCATTTACCGCTAAAAATAAAGGAGTGTTAAAAGGTTTTACAGGAGCTACCGAAATTAAATCAGCCGAATTGCTAATTAGCAAATGCGATGTTTTAGTGCCAGCCGCTTTACAAAATGTAATTACCGAAGAAAATGCCCCTAAAATACAAGCTAAATTAATAGTAGAAGGTGCTAATGGCCCAACAATGCCAGAAGCAGATGCCATTTTAAACGATAAAAAAATTATTTGTGTACCCGATATTTTAGCAAATAGTGGCGGTGTAACCGTTAGTTATTTTGAATGGGTACAAAATAAAGCAGGTTATTATTGGACAGAAGATGAGGTAAATACCAAACACGATTTAAAAATGGAAATTGCTTTTGAAGCCATTTGGAACAACGCAACTCATTTTAAAACAGGCATGCGACTTGCAGCTTACATTACCGCTTTACAACGCATAGAGCAAGGTGTAAAATTAAAAGGCGCTTACTAAATTTAAAAAAAATTAAAACACTTATCTTTAAAAAGGTAAGTGTTTTTTGTTTGTGTACAATTCCTTTGGTTAACGAGTTTTTATTCTGACTATAGTTGAAGAATGTCACGCTGAGCGTAGTTGTTGGCTGTCAGGCAAAGGAGAAAAATGTCAAAGTGGTTTCGAGAGCCTCAACCACCTGAGTTGTCACGCTGAGCGTAGTCGAAGCGCATTAAATGCATATTGAAGGAGAGTTGGAACTTAATTAGGAAAAAATATCGAATTCATCTTTCGACTTCGCTCAAGATGACAAAACGGATATCACACTGAGCGTAGTCGAAGCGCATCAAATGTTTATTGAAGGAGAGTTGGAACTTATTAGAAAAAAAATAAATATCGAATTCATCTTTCGACCCCGCTCAAGATGACAAAACACTTATCACCATTTGCGTAATTATAGAATGTTATGCTGAGCGTATTGGGAGCAATTGTCGTTAAGCGCTAACGAAAAAAATTAAAAGACTTCTTTCTATATATCCGTTAAATCTAATTTTTTTAAATTAGGATTTAGTTTATTAACAACGCCCACAACGCCTATTGTTAAAACACCACCAATTACAATTGAGTTTACTAAACCAAATAATTTTGCTGTAAATCCACTTTCAAAAGCACCAATTTCGTTACTGCTGCCAATAAAAATACTATTGATTGCACTTACTCTGCCACGCATAGTATTGGGTGTTTGTAATTGTAAAATGCTGTGGCGTATAATTACACTTACATTATCAAACGCTCCTGTAAAAAATAACATGCTAAAGGCTAACCAATAATTTGTAGTTAAAGCAAATAAAATTGTAAATACACCAAAGGTAGCCACACTGTATAATAGTGCTAAACCTGCTTTTTTTGATAATGGGAAAAATATTAAAATGCCACTCATTGCCAATGCTCCAATAGCTGGGGCTGTGCGCAGTAATCCGTATGCTTCGGGGCCTAAATGTAAAATTTTATCAGTAAAAGCAGGTATTAAAGCCACGGCGCCACCAAATAAAACAGCAAATAAATCAAGCGAAAGGGTGCTTAAAATAAGTTTATTTTTAAACACAAAATGTAAACCCACTTTCATTGTTTCTAAAATAGTTTCTTTTTTTTCGCCCTTTTCGGGTATGCCTTTGTTTTTTATTTGTAGCATAAAAAATAAGGCTAATGCAAATAAAACAACCTCTATAAAATGGCAATAATTAGCATTAAACAAATTGTTGTAACCAAAAACAATACCTGCTACAACTGGCCCCATTATGGCGCCTGTGTGCCAAGCGGTGGTATTCCAGGTGGCAGATGAAGTATAGTGCTGACGCGGAACTATTTGACTCATAAATGGATTTAAGGCGGATGCTAAAAACGAACGAATAATACCAAACAAAAAAACGACTCCAAATAAAGCAATCATACCTAAATTATTTAAAAATAAAATAAGAGGTTGGCTATTTAAAAATAAAAAAACAGCTCCAACTAATAAACAAAATAATGCAATCATTATTATTTTTTTGCGTACAAAATTATCCGACACATAGCCACTAAAAAACGATGTAAATATAAACGGTACTACTTCTGTAAGACCTATTAAGCCTAATACAATTTCTTGTTTACTATGTAAATAATAAATTTGTAAACTAATGGTAGCAAATTGCATTTGCACCCCTAAAGTTAAAAAAAAGCGGGTAAGTATAAATAATTTAAATTCTTTTATTTTAAAAACTTGTAACGATTCGGGTTTAAAAAAATTCATTTTTTTACTGAGATATAAATTTTAGGTTACGTTTTAAGCCTGCATATTTAGTGCGTTTTACGGCACTGTGTTTAAAAATTACATTAAATGTTTCTTCAGTTATATCCTTCCATTCTACTTCTGTAAAATTTAATAAATTAGTAGAGTTGGAAAATAATGGCTCGGTTGTGGCGGTGCTAAACCTGTTCCAAGGGCAAACATCTTGACACACATCGCAACCAAATGCCCAATTATCCATTTTTGTTTTAAACGCATGAGGTATTTCGTTTTTTAATTCAATGGTTAAATAACTAATGCATTTACTGCCATCTACAACGTAGGGCTCAGTAATAGCCTCGGTAGGGCAGGCATCTATACAGCGAGTGCACGTACCACAATAATCGGGTATAGCAATGTCGTATTCTAAATCTACATCAATAATTAATTCGGCAATAAAAAAAAACGAGCCATTATTTTTATTAATTAAGTTGGTGTTTTTACCCACCCAACCTAAACCGCTTTTTGCGGCCCATACTTTATCCATAACGGGGGCACTATCAACAAAAGCTCGGCCATTTATATTACCTATTTTTTGTTTTAAAGTATATAAAAATTCGTGTAGTTTGGTTTTAATTACTTCGTGATAATCGTTACCGTAAGCATATTTACTAATTTTTGGGGCATTAGTAGTTTGTGTTTTGGTTGGGTAATAATTATACAGTAACGAGATTACCGATTTAGCGCCATCCACCAAAAGAGTAGGATTTAGGCGTTTATCAAAATAATTTTCCATGTACTGCATTTGCCCATGCTTGTTATCATGTAGCCATTTTTCTAAACGCGGTGCTTCTTCATTTAAAAATTGGGCTTTACTAATACCACAATAATCAAATTGTAAACGTTTGGCTTCTTGCTTTATAAATTGGGTGTATGTTTGTTTTAAAGATTCCAACTAAAACTTATTTTTTAAACACAAAAAAAATACTTCTGACTAACAACTTCTGACCAATGACTGACGACTAACGACTCTCGACTTATTTACTATTGTTTCTTTTTACTACTATATTTGCCTTTACGCCAACTATCAATAAATTTAGCCCAAGCTAAAGGATTAAGCAGCGATATACTGGGCGATTGCCCCACACTATAAATTTTTGTATAATAAGCCTGCATTACATATTTATAATTTTCGCTAGCGCTGGCTGTTTGGTTGCGCTCTAAATAAGTTAGAGCTTCGCGCTGTAAATTTTTATCGGCTCTATCATAATCTGTATCGTTTAAGTTTAAAGCTAAAAAAGCACGTTTAAACTCCTCTTTACTTGGCCATGGATAAACTTCTACCATTTTTAATTGCACAGTATCTTTTGTTAATACTTGTATGGCGTAATAATATTTTTGTTTCAACGTATCAGCAATTTTATAACTTCTGTCTTTATGACTTATTGAATAAAATTCTAATTCATCGCCTGCAGTTACAACCATACTAAAAAAACCATAAAAATCGCTTACAGCACCACGCTTTGTGCCTTTTACCAAAATACTAACAAAAGGAATAGGTGTAAGACTATCTTGGTCTAACACCACTCCCGAAAACTGAATTAAACCTTCGTTTTCGTTTTTTGTAGTTGTAACGGTTTGGGCTTGTGTTTTAAAACACAAGCTAATTATACATACCAATATTAAAAGCCATTTTTTCAATGTTATAAATGTAATTAATGTTTTTGTAATAGCTTTTAATCATTAACAATTTTTGTAAATTACAATTTACATAGTTTTAATATAAATTTTTTAAAAATACGCTATGCAATTTTTTATCAAAATGTTAAAATTTAATTATTTAGTCGAAAAAAACTTGACAAAATTTGTTTTTTAAAATTGTTTAGTTAATTTAGCACCCTAACTACACATGCTAAAATGTGTGGTTTAATTATTTAAAAACAAAGTATGAAAAAACTTTTTACCAAAATTGCTATTGCATTAGTAGGTTTTACAGGCGTTGCAACCGCTCAACAAGATCCTCAGTTTACACAATGGATGCATAATAAACTAATTTACAACCCTGGCTACGCTGGTACTAGTGGTGGTATTTGTGCAGTAGCACAGTTTCGTCAACAATGGGTTAATTTTGCTGGTGCACCACAATCTATTGCTTTGGCAGGAGATATGCGCATAGGTAACGCTTTAGGCGTTGGGTTAAACATTATTAGCGATAAAATTGGTCCAACTAACTCACTATTTATTCGTGGTGCTGGTGCTTGGAACAAAGCATTAGGTAATAACGGAGGTGTTTTAGGTATTGGTATAGATGTAGGTATGCTACAAAAAAGTATTAATAATAATTGGATTACGCCCGAAGCTGGTAAGGTTGATAACCACATACCAGGTGCTTACGATGCATTAAGTAACCCAGCTTTAAACGCTATTACTTACGATTTAGGTTTTGGTGCTTTTTACCAAATACCTGGTAAGTTTTATGTAGGCTTATCATCTACCCACTTACCTGCTCAAACATTAGGTTCAGGCGATATTAAATTTGGTTTAAGTCGTCACTATTATATTATGAGTGGTTATTCGTTTGTTTTAGACCCACGTAATAAACTTACCCCAAACATTAAAATTAAATCAGATTTAGCTTCTACTGCAATTGATGCCAATTTAACCTACATGTGGGATAATTCAATTTGGGTAGGTGCTACTTACCGTTTAACGGATGCAGCTGCATTATTAATAGGTTACCAAAGCAAGCCTAGTGGTGCTAATGGTTTAGTTTGGAGAATAGGTTATTCTTACGATTATACTTTATCTACAATTAAAGGCTACACAAGCGGTACGCACGAAATTATTGCTGGTTTTTGTATAACTCCAAAAG
>JAYTRS010000253.1:0-1564 GCA_043746065.1 Bacteroidota bacterium
TGTCGTGCCAAACCGCAGCTATTCCGCCTTGTGCATATTTGGTATTAGACTCATCTTCGTTACTTTTGGTAACAATATATACAGAGCCTTTTTCGGCAACCTTAAGCGCGTAACTTAAACCGGCTATGCCGCTACCAATAATTAAAAAATCAACTTGTTGTTGCATAAAACAGAAGGTACAAATGAAATAATAAAGTTAAGAGTTTTATTGATTTGGTATTATTTAGTTTTTGAATGGAAGTAGTATATTTAGCATATTCAAATGAGAAAATATAAATGGATAAAAATGAAATTATTTTCCAAGCAACACCCTCCCTGTTAAACCATGTTGTAGCTACTATATTTATTATTTTTACAGTTGGCGGTTACTTTGTAGGGATTAATTATATTGTTCTTTTCGCAACTGGTTTTATAGCGTTTACCATGATGCTTCATGAAGGGGTATCTATTTTTGTTTACTCAGATAGATTTGTAATACGGTATAGTAATTATTTTGGAAAATTAATGTGTACAGATTTGGTTTATTTATACTCGGATATAAAACTGTATGATTATAAAATTGAAAAATGGGAAGCCAGGCCTGCTCAAACAATTTTCATTACTATAATAAATTTATTATTACCTGGCAATCAAAGATCTCCGCTAACCGAAGCAAATGAGATAAATATTTCAATTGAATATCTTACTAATTTTAGAGAAATTTTTATTAAGCAAATTAATTTTAAGTACAGGGGAAAACGTTATCCAGTTGCCCTTGAAACCATTAAATCGAAAATTAATAAAATTTAATTTGTTTAATAAAAAAATTCGCCATCTAACTAAAAATCTCTATGACGAATTTAGGCATTAAACCTAGCGCAATGGTGAAGATGGTTGTTAACACTAACAACATGGTGTGTGATGTTTCAACTGGCACCTCTGTGTCTGTGACTGCTGATTTAAAATACATCGCAATAATAACTTTAAAATAATAGTAAGCGCCAACAGCCGAAGTTAAAATAGCTACAACAATTAACCATTTAAAAGAAGTTCCTATCAATGTTGCAAATACAAAATACTTGGCAAAAAAGCCTGCGGTTACTGGTATACCAGCTAACGACAACATTGCTACAACCATACACGCGGCCATTAACGGATTGCGTTTTCCTAAACCATTAAACGCATCTACATTCGCATTGTTTTTTTCTTTAGATACATTATATAATACCGTGAACGCTGCAATAGAACCAATACTATATGCTAACGAATAATATAAAATAGCAGATATGCTTGCCCAGCCTCTATTATTAGCTAAAATAGCCATTAACATAAAGGCTGCATGACTAATGCTTGAATAGGCTAACATCCGTTTTACGCTTTGTTGAACAGCTGCCGTAAAGTTTGAAATGACTAATGATAGCACGATAATAACAGCTAATATCATAGACCATGTTTCGCTAACGCCACCAAATACCACTAAAAATAAGTGCATAAATGCCGCAAAAGCCGCCGTTTTAACTATCGTACTCATTAAGGCTGTAATAACCGTTGGAGCGCCTTCATATACATCTGGTGCCCAAAAATG
>JAYTRS010000254.1:0-5141 GCA_043746065.1 Bacteroidota bacterium
CGTATTTTATATGAATCCACAAAGCAATATTGGCAATGGCTACCAAGATTTACAAAGTTTAAAAAACGAAGGGCAAAGCAAAAGTTACTCTAAAATACAACTATCGCTACCATTTGGTGTAGGCTTTAAATGGAATATAGCTAAGAACATTGGCTTAGCTATAGAATGGGGCCCTCGTAAAACGTTTACGGATTATTTAGACGATGTAAGTGGCGCTTACCCGTTAGCTGGTAAAGGTTCTGTATTTAGTAACCAAAGTAAAGATGGCTCAGCTTTTGCTGGGAGTATGCGTGGTAACCCTCGTACAAAAGATTGGTTTTTTTATTATGGTTTTACAATAAATTTTAAGTTACCGTCGCCTGATAAAGAATGCCATGGTATGAGCTTTGGTAGTTAGTTTTTTTGTAAATTATTACTCGGTTTTAAAGTAAACCTCAATCCAACATAACCCAAAAGCCCTGCAATTAAAGAGCTTATTATCACTGCAATTTTTGAAACATTAATAATTTGTAAATCGGTAAATGCTAAAAGTGTAATAAACATACTCATTGTAAAGCCAATACCTGCCAACAAACCTGTTAAAAACAAATGTTTTTTATTAATCCCTTCGGGCAAAGTACACAAACCAAGTGTAATACCCAGCATACAAAATAAAAATATACCCATTGGTTTACCCACAATTAAACCCAACATAATGCCGTAGCTATTTGCAGAACTTAAATTACTTAATAACTCAGGCTGAATATGAATGGCCGTATTTGCTAATGCAAAAATTGGAAGTATAAAAAATGCAACAGGTAAATGCAAGCGCTGTTGTAATTTGTGGGAAATCGAAGTTTCTTCGCCCTTACCAAAGGGAATAGCAAAGGCAAGTAAAATACCCGTTATAGTTGCGTGAATACCCGAACGGTACATAAAAAACCACATTATACAACCCAGTAATAAATACAGCCAAAGTTGTTGTATTTTATATTTTCGTAATAGCAACATGATTACAAAAATTAATATTGCAAGAGAAAAATAAAGGATTAAAAAATTACTAGAATAAAAAAGTGCAATTACAAGAATAGCTCCCAAATCGTCAATAATAGCTAATGCTGTTAAAAATATTTTTAAAGATAGAGGCACTCTATTACCCAATAACGAAAGTACCGCTAACGAAAAAGCAATATCGGTAGCCATTGGAATACCAAAACCCGTTTGCGATACCAAGCCTTTGTTAAAACTAAAATGAATAAGGGCAGGTAACAACATACCACCCAATGCAGCAAATACAGGTAATAACGATTTTTTAATGTCTGATAATTCGCCTACATAAAGTTCGCGTTCTATCTCTAAACCTACTAATAAAAAAAACAGAGTCATTAAACCATCGTTAATCCAAAACTCTAATGGTTTATTAAAAATAGTAAAATGCCAAAGGTGAATGTAATGCTGCCAAAAACTACTATTAGCTGCTATTAAGGATATAATTGTACAGGCCACTAATACCAATCCTGACGCTTTTTCGCTATTTGTAAATTCGGTAAATAGTTTAGTAAGTTTCACGCTTTAATTGTATTGCTTTGATGGACATTTATGTGTGCCATAGGTACAGTAAACACAGCAGTCGCCATTTTTTGGCGTTAATTCTGTTTTACATTTTATACAGGTATATTTAATTACACAAACATCTGTAGGTAGCGTTTCTACTGCTTTATAATTACAATTTGGGCACGTAATTTCTGATGTATTGGATAGATTAGAACTACTTTGTAAACTATTTTTTGAACTACTACTGTCTATTGTATTATTTTGAATAGCTGCCGCATTATTTTTTGTAGCGTTGTTGCATTGTACAAACAAAGCCGCTATTAAAACTAATACTAAAATGTTATTTCTCATGGCACTTTTTTTGTTTAATGTAATTGTGTTTCAACAAATCTAAAATAAATACCTTAATAACAATTTACGAGGTTTAACTATTTAAATACTGCGCCTTATAATAATTAGCATAATTGCCAGAGGTAACATTATCTAACCATTGAGTATTATTCAAATACCAATCTACAGTGCGTTCTAAGCCCTGCTCAAAGGTAACGCTTGGCACCCAACCCAAATCGTTTTTTAACTTTGTAGCATCAATAGCATAACGTAAATCGTGGCCAGCACGATCTTTTACAAATGTTATTAATTGTTCGTTAGTACCCTCGGCTCTATTTAATTTTTTATCCATTAAACGGCAAAGCAAACGTATTACATCAATGTTTGTCCATTCATTATGCCCGCCTATGTTGTAGGTACTCCCTAATTTTGCTTTATGAAAAACAGTATCAATGGCGGTAGCATGGTCTTCTACAAACAGCCAATCGCGTACATTTTCGCCTTTGCCATAAATTGGTAAGGGTTTACTATTTTTTATATTATTAATGCAAAGTGGTATTAATTTTTCAGGAAAATGATTGGGTCCATAATTATTACTGCAATTACTAATTACAACGGGTAAGCCATACGTATCGTGATAAGCACGCACAAAATGGTCGCTACTTGCTTTGCTTGCTGAATAAGGGCTGTGAGGGTCGTAACTGGTTTCTTCAGTAAACATACCTGTGTCGCCCAATGCGCCATACACTTCATCAGTACTTACATGGTAAAATTTTTGAAAGGACGTTGTATCTTTTTTATATAATGCTTTAGCTGCATTTAATAAATTTACAGTACCAATTACGTTTGTCATTACAAACTCTAAAGGGTTAGTAATGCTTCTATCTACATGGCTTTCGGCCGCTAAATGTATAACAGCATTATAATTTTCGGTGGTAAATAATTCGTCAATAAAATTAGCATCAACAATATCGCCTTTTATAAATTTGTAGTTTGCTTTGTTTTCAATATCGGTTAAATTGGCTAAGTTACCAGCATAGGTAAGCTTATCTAAGTTATGAATAGTGTAGTTTGGATATTTATTTACAAATAATCGCACCACGTGCGAGCCAATAAAACCTGCTCCTCCTGTAATTAAAATTTTCATTTTTAGTATAGTTTGTTTCGTGTAAATTTATTAAATAATAAGTAAATAATACTTGTTAATGCAATTTTTAGTTTTTTTCACAATTAATAGCCATTTAAACCGTTAATAATTGGTTATATTTACTTTCTTTAAAAAATAATTATTGAAAACTATTAAACTCATATCCATAACACTTTTTTGTTTTATAACTTTAGTAAGTTGCAAAAAAGACCATAGAATTTTAGGCACAGATGTGCAACCTGAGGGCGATGCGTTAAATGCAAGTTTTACTGATACCTCAAGTATATTTGCTTATACAAAAAAATACGATGTCATTGCATCCTTTAACGATGGCTTTAAATATTTAGGTAGTAATGCCGACCCTATTTTTGGTCGCACTGATATTGGCTTATATTGCAATCCTACTATTAATTTAACCAATGTTAGTTTTGGCGCTAATGCTAATTTAGTAAGTGCCGAGTTAATTTTTGCAGTACCCATTAATAGCGATTTTGTTGGCGATACCGCTACGCATTTAACGTACTCAGTGTATCCAATTACTACAACATTAAGCCCATCAAGGGTTTATTATAGTACTAACGATTCGCTTCATAATAAAAATACTGCCATTGGGGGTGGACAAGTGGGTTACAGTTTTTACAACGGTTCGTTTGTAGTTCGCATACCTATTGATTATAATTATGCAAATGCCATTTTAAATAATCCTCAATATTTAATAGATAATGCCACATTTACAAGCAAGTACTTAGGGTTTTATATTACCAGTAAAATGAGTGGTTTAAACACTTCTGCTCAAGGTATAATTGCAAAATTTAATTTAGATGATGCAAATAGCGGTTTCTTTTTGCGTTATACTAACGGTACACCCACCGCCGTAAAAGATTACAAGTCGTTTCAATTTAATTTTTCGGGTACCAATGCAGTACGCTTTAATACCGCTACTTACCAGCCTGGTGCTGGAGGCATTTTTAATTTACAATTACAATATTTTAATATTGATACTACTTTAGGTAAACAAAATTTATATTTAAAAGGCATGGGCGGTACCCGTATAAAATTATATATACCAAATTTAAATTTTTTAAAAAAATATAATGATACGGTGCCTTTAGCTATTAATAGAGCTGAGATTATTTTAAACGTTGATCCCACTTTTGCTATTGGTAAAAATTATGCGGTACCACCAAAATTAGCTTTACTACCTTTAGATTCGTTAGGACATGAAACCTATGCCCAAGACCAATTAACATCTACTGATTTTTCACGCTATGGTGGCGATTATGATAGTACTAGTAAACGTTATGTATTTAATATTGCACGCCATGTGCAAGCAATTATAAAAGGTAAACGAAAAAATTATGGATTTTATGTTGTAGTGGCCAACGCAAATAGAGTTTATACCGCAAGACGAGATAACTTTATAAACAGAGTTGTTTTAGCAGGAGCAAACCACCCTACTTTAAAACCTAAATTTAATTTAAGTTTTGTGAAGTTTAAAAACGAATAATTTTTTGTTTTATGAAACAAAAGTTAATTGTTTTTTTAAGCCGCTATTCGTATCCACAAAAAGATTTTGCAAATGCAATTATTAACTTCATTAAATTAAACATTAAACCTAATTTGCTTGTAGACGCACCTTGTGGAAATGGAGAGACTACTCATATTTTTGCTAAAAAATTAGATTGCAAAATTATAGGCGCAGATATTTGTGAAACATCAATTAATAACGCGAAAAAAAAATATTCTAATAAAATAAATTTTTATACTAAGGATATAAATACAATTATAAATGAAGTAAAAAACGTTGACGCTTTTTGTTTAATAAACTCTATTTTTTTACTACCCGAACCACTACAAATTTTGCAAAATATAAAAAAAAGTTTAAGCCCCAATGGTATATTGTATATTATTATTCCAAATATTAAAAGTATAAATTATAAAAATTTTATTGCTAAAAATCCCTTAGTTAATAATTTACAACTTAATGATATCGAATTTATTAATTATGTTCAAAATATAGGATATACCTTACGAGCCTCTAAAAAATTGTGTTTTGCTAATGTATTTGGGAGAAACGAACTAAAATTATTTTCGGTATTTTCAGTATTTTATTTACGTTTATTAAGTTTTT
>JAYTRS010000255.1:0-1553 GCA_043746065.1 Bacteroidota bacterium
TACATTAATCAAATTTTAGACTCTATATTACCAAGCAATTTAATTTCAAAAAAAATTCATGCCTATGTGGGCAGAAACAGTAGTATTAATGCTTTTTGCTTGTATGATGGCGCAATGATTGTAAACATTGGGTTAATTGCCGAAGCAAAAAACGAAGCCGCTTTAGCAACAATTATGGGGCACGAACTAGGCCACTATATTAAAAACCATTTACTAAATGATTATAAAAATAAAATAAAAAATAAAAAGAGCGACCTAGAACAAAATATCAAAAATATGCAACATACTCAAGAATTGGAGTTAGAAGCCGATAACCAAGGTTTTAGCATTGCAAAAAATGTTGGCTACGATTTAAACGAAGCATTTTCGAACTTTGAATTATTTATACGCGAAGATGAATATTATGAAAAAAGAAATAAAAGCACCTTGGCTAATGCCGATACTGTTACCATATCAACCAAAGCAGGTAAATATAAAGCTAACACGCTTGAAAAATTATTGAGTACACACCCTGATATGAAGGATAGAAAAGAAAAATTAAGTGCTTATATAAAACTAAATCCACTTACAAAAAAAATAAAATATAAAATGGATGAAGATTTATTTTTATCTCTTCAAAAACAAGCTCGATTAGAATGTGTTAACTTAATATTTAATTCTAATAACTATACCGAGTGTATTGAGCGAGCATTTATTTACCATTTATTTAGCCCTAATGACATTAACTACATTTATTTTACAGCCGAATGTACTCGTAGGCTTTGTTTGCTAGATTACAAACTAAAAAAGAAAGGATTTTTAGCCGAAAAATTAATTAACGATGGCTTTAAAGAAGGTCAAAGCATACTACACGATTTGAAATTTTTAATACCTAATAACGAAAAATATGCTCAAATTAGTGCAAAAGAATTATTAAATTCAAATACTGTTGTTTTTGAAAATTATAAAGATGCTTTTTATTATTTCACAAAAAAATTAATAGATGCTAATTATCCAGAAGCTTTTTTAATGCGGGCTTTGTTTGAAAACAATAAGGCTAAAATTCAAGAAAATATCTCAAAATATACTAGTCATCCTAAATCGCTTCACAAACAATATGCTACTAATTATTTAAACAATAAATTAAGCGAAAGCATAAACGCTAATACAAAAGAAATAATAATGATACCCAAAGTTTATTTTTTTAGAAATAGCTATTTAAATAGCAGATATAATTATGGCAATACTGCTGTTTACTACGCTAAAAGCGAAATTGTGGGTAAAGAACTAGCTAATAATTTTGAAACATCGTTTAACGAAAAATTGCCAGATGTAAAAACAATTTCGTTGCCCTTAGCAGCCACCGAAAATTTTAATACAAAATATAAATACGAAAAAATTTTAAATTCCAGTATATTGGCCAGAAGAGATGAAAACGAAGGCTACGAAGTAGTTCATTATTATAAAGAGTTAGAAGATGAAGACTACACAGGGAAATTAGATTTATTTAGATTAGACCCAAATATTTGGGAATTTTTTAATGACAATAAAATAAATACAATTACCTATGCAAA
>JAYTRS010000256.1:0-1548 GCA_043746065.1 Bacteroidota bacterium
CTTGGGCATACTGTATCGTCGAGGTAAACACATTACAGCAAAAACACGTTCGTTTTACGAAATAGATGTTCAATCTCTAAAATCGCCAAAAGAAATAAAAGTAAAGGGCGAAGCCCAAAACAATAAACGCTTTGTATATGGCAAATTAAATAGTGTATTTTTATTAAGAGGCTCAGTAGGTGTACAAAATATTATTTTTTCTAAAGCCGATTTAAAAGCTGTTGAAGTGCGTTTTTCATACTCATTAGGAGGAGTTTTAGCTTTTGCAAAACCTTATTACTACCAAATAGCAACTTCTACTCCATCTTCTAACACCACCGCCAATCCCCCTTTAGCTAAATTTAACGAAGCCGATTTTACTGCCGATAGCGTTATAGGACGAGGGAAATTTAGCGATGGTTTAGCCGAAACAAAAATATACCCAGGTATTAGCGGTAAGTTTAATTTAAGTTTTGAGTATGCCAATTACACTAATTTAATTAGAGCTATTGAAACGGGTATTTCTATTGATTATTTTCCAAATGCCTTGCCAATTATGGCTCGTAATCCTCGCGAAAATTTAATAATTACCTTTCATGTAGGGTTTGTATTTGGCAAAAAATGGATTTAGTGAACGACTAATTCACATTTACAAAACAAATAAATTTATAAAAATTTAGTAATAAAGATATTTTGAAATGGAACCTACAACTCAAACGCCTAAATTAAAAAAGCCCGATTGGTTACGTGTAAAATTACCTACTGGGGCCGAGTATGTTAAGGTACGAGGCATTGTTAGCGAACATAAACTACACACCATTTGCGAAAGCGGAAATTGCCCTAACATGGGTGAATGTTGGGGTGCAGGCACTGCCACTTTTATGATTTTGGGTAATATTTGCACCCGTAGTTGTGGCTTTTGTGCCGTAGCCACAGGTAGGCCTTTACCTGCAGATTGGGACGAGCCGAAACGCATTGCTAACTCAGTTAAACTAATGGGGGTAAAACATTGCGTAATTACTAGTGTAGATAGAGATGATTTAAAAGATGGAGGGTCGATAATTTGGGCCGAAACGATTAAAGCAATTAGAGAAATTAGCCCCGAAACAAAATTTGAATGTTTAATACCTGATTTTGCGGGTAAATGGGAAAATTTACAACGTATTATTGATGTAAAACCTGATATTGTATCGCATAATATTGAAACAGTAAGGCGTTTAACGGCACAAGTTCGCATACAAGCTAAGTACGATAGAAGTATGGAAGTTTTAAAACGCTTAGATGAAGCCGATGTTAAAACCAAATGTGGTTTAATGTTAGGCTTGGGCGAAACCGAAGATGAAATTTACGAAACCATTGATGATTTAGTAGCTGTTAAGTGCGATGTATTAACCATTGGGCAATATTTACAACCCACACCAAAACACCTGCCAGTAGCACGTTTTGTGCATCCTGATGAATTTAAAAAATACAGAGAATATGCACTTGGTAAAAACTTTAAGTTTGTTGAAAGTGGACCTTTAGTACGTTCTAGTTATCACGCAGAGAAGCATATTTTTTAATCTATAA
>JAYTRS010000257.1:0-1540 GCA_043746065.1 Bacteroidota bacterium
CCGAGGTAAAACAAGTAATGAGTCAAACTGGTCGTCCTAATGATGGTACAGACCCAACAGGTTTTTATAACGTAGAGTTTTTTGTAGATTTATTTCCAAAAGAAGATTGGAAATCTGGGCGAAGCAAAACAGAATTAATTGCATCGATGCAAAGAGATTTAACAAAATTTCCAGGTATTAACTTTAACTTTTCTCAACCCATTATGGATAATGTGGAAGAAGCGGTAAGCGGTGTAAAAGGCAGTTTAGCTGTTAAAATTTTTGGTGACGATTTACAATATATTGAAAGTGAGGCAAAAAAAGTAAACGAAATATTATCAAAAATTAATGGTATTGAAGATTTAGGCATTATTAAAAATTTAGGTCAGCCCGAATTGCGTATTGAACTTAACCGCCAACGCATGGCAGCTTTTGGTATTAATACTGCCGATTGTAATTCAATTATTGAAATGGCCATTGGTGGCAAAGCTGTTACACAATTTTACGATGGCAATAAAAAGTTTGATATACGTATTCGTTTTCGCCAACAATATAGGTCTAACGAGCATGAGATTGGCGAAATAAAAATTCCTAGCCTTGGTGGCGCAAAAATTCCATTAAAAGAAATTGCAAAAATTTATACAATAACGGGCCCGCTATTATTATTTCGTGATGACAACAAACGCTTTATTGCCATAAAATTTTCTATTCGTGGGCGCGATATGGGGAGTACAATTGATGAAGCTCAACTAAAAGTAAATAAAGTTGTAAAACTTCGCAAAGGTTGTAGCATGACGTGGAATGGCGATTTTGAAAACCAACAACGTGCTAGTAAACGCCTTACTGTAGTAGTGCCAATTAGCTTAGTACTTATATTTTTAATACTATTTATTTTGTTTGGTAATACGCGCGATGCATTACTTGTTTTAGCAAATGTACCTTTTGCAATTATTGGCGGTATTTGGGCATTAATGGTAACACACATGAATTTTTCTATTTCGGCAGGTATTGGTTTTATTGCGCTTTTTGGTATATGTATTCAAAATGGCGTTATTTTAATTACAGTATTTAAACAAAATTTAAAAGAAAAAGTGCCAATAACAAAAGCATTATCCGAAGGTGTACTATCTCGCATTCGCCCGGTGGTAATGACGGCTTTAATGGCAATGATTGGTTTATTGCCCGCCGCATTAAGCACTGGCATTGGCAGCGAAACCAGTAAACCACTTGCCATTGTAATTATTGGCGGATTAATTACGGCAACTATTTTAACGCTTTTAATTTTTCCTATAATATTTTATGTGTTTTATAGAAAACGAATTTAACATCAAATAGTAGTTTTATAATTCATATTTAGTTTATTAAAAAATTAACCACAGGTAATTAACCATTAATGCTTACTGCTTATTAAATAAGTAAACGCATTTATCAAATCATCTTACGCATTAATTAAGTAATGCTTATTGCTTATTAAATGAGTAAATGCATTAATCAAATCATCTCACGCATTAATCAAGTATTGGTTATTGCTTATTAAATGAGTAAACGCATTAATCAAATC
>JAYTRS010000258.1:0-5086 GCA_043746065.1 Bacteroidota bacterium
CCAAAAAACATTTGATGCCGTGGTTATTGAAATGGATATTGTACCCACAGCCGATACTTTAAATTTTAATTATGTGTTTGGTAGCGAAGAGTACGATGAGTTTGTAGGCACAGCTTATAACGATGTGTTTGCGTTTTTTATTTCGGGTAAGGGTGTTGAGGGGCAAGTAAATTTAGCCGTTGTGCCAAATACACAAAGCCCTGTAAGTGTTAATAGTATTAATGGCGGAAGCACTTACAATCGCCAATCATCAAACCCAACGTATTATGTTAGTAATATGGATGGGCATTTGGGTATTGAATATGATGGCTTAACTAAATTAATGGAAATAAAAAAAGCAGTAACACCTTACGAAACCTATCATTTAAAATTAGCCATTGCCGATGTAAGCGATAATAGTTACGATAGTGGCGTTTTAATTGAAGGACATAGCATTGTGAGTTACGAAAAAAGTTACAGCGTATTGTACAATAAAAGCGAAACTACTATTAGCGAACCCTATAAAAATTTATTAAACGCGTTGGTAAAAGAATATAAAACAAAAACAAATAGCAATATTAGTATTACTGGGCATACCGATAATGAAGGCGAATTAGATTTTAATAAAGAGTTAAGTTGTAAACGTGCCAACGAAGTAAAAGAGTATTTATTAAGCAAAGGCATTGCAGAAAATAGACTAATTATTGATTGCAAAGGCGAAACAATGCCCGCTTATGCTAATAATACAGACGAAGGCAAGCACATGAACCGCCGTGTAGAATTAAAATTATTAGGTAACGATAAAAAATACATTGCAGATAAAAAAAGCGAAACAATTGTTCAAGAAAAATCTACCTTAATTAATAATACACCAAACCCTTTTACTGATAATACATTAATAAATGCTTCTATTTTAGAAAATGTAAAACAAGCGCAATTAATTGTTACTGATTTAAGCGGCAAACAAATTAAAACCATTTATATGTTAGAGCGTGGTAACACCAACGTAAATTTTAATTCGCAAAATTTAACCAACGGTATTTACGTTGTAAATTTAATTTGCGATGGCCTTAGTTGTGGCGCTATTAAAATGATTGTAGAGAAGTAGTAGATTTTTGGGTTTTAATCTTTAACACAAAACATCTATTAAAACCTTACTGTTAGTTAAAAATACTTAATTGTGTGTTTTAAAAACGCAATTATTGTAAATTAGTAACTTAAAATTACTATGAAAAAATTTCTTTCTTCAAACATATTCCGTTTTATATGGAGTGTAGGCTTAGCAGCTTTGTTATATCTGGTTTGCCCACCTTGCTTTAGTAAAACAACCTTGGCAGTATTATTAGCCATTCAATTAATTTTAGTTAATGGTTCTAGCTTTATTGGCAAAATTGCTATTCTTACTCATATTTCACGCTTTTTAGTGGGGGGATTATTTATTTTTTCGGGTTTTATAAAAGCTAACGACCCTGTAGGCTTTAGCTATAAATTAAAAGAATATTTTGAAGTATTTACTGCCGCTACCGGTTGGGGTATTTTTGAATCCTTTGCACACATTGCCCTGCCATTAGCCGTATTGCTTTGCGCCAGCGAAATTATTTTAGGGGCCATGTTATTAATTGGCTTTAAATCAAACCTAACCCTATGGCTATTATTTGCTCAAATTGCATTTTTTACCTTTTTAACGTTTTACAGTGCTTGCTTTAATAAAGTAACTACTTGCGGTTGTTTTGGCGACTTTTTAGTGCTAAAACCTTGGACAAGTTTTTGGAAAGATGTGGTGTTAATGATTTTAATTACGCTTTTATTTGCTGGCCGAAACAATATTAATTCACTTACAAACCCTTTGGTAACAAATACCTTGTTTATTTTAGCCTTAGCCTTTTCAATAGGCTTTCCAATATATGCCATTCGCAATTTACCGCCTTTAGATTTTAGAGCCTATAAAATTGGGAATAACTTAAAAGAACAAATGAAAAAAGGCGAAGGTTACCAAGAAGCGGTAATTGAAACAGGTTTTATTTACGAAAATTTAAAAACAGGTGAAAAAAAACATTTCGATTTAAAAAATTACCCTTGGCAAGATACCCTTAATTGGAAATGGTTTGCAACCGATAACGTAGTTGTAAAAGAAGCTGTAAACGCCCCAAAAATAACCGATTTTACCGTAAATAATGCCGAAGGTGTAAATTATACCGATACTATTTTAAACAATAAAAATTATAGTTTTTGGTTAATTATGTACGATATAAATTTAACCGCCGATGACGAAACCTTAATGGCAAAACTAAACGATTTTTATAAATTAGCCACCCAAAGTAAATACAAAGTAATTGCTTTAACAGCAAGCGGGCCCGCCGATGTAGACAAATTTAAACACAAACATAATTTTTTAGCCGATTTTTATTCAGTAGATGCTACTGTTTTAAAAACAATGATACGAAGCAACCCAGGCTTAATGCTTATAAAAGATGGTACCGTTATTATGAATTGGCACCACAACAACATACCAACATTTAGCGATGCCAAACAAAAATACATGAAATAAAAAAAACAATAATATCTATATATGAAATACCCACGTTTGCCTCAAGCACAAACAAAAATGATTAAACTGGGTAAACCATATGACAATAAAAAAACAATAATATCTATATATGAAACCAATTAAATACATACTTATTTTTTTAGTTGTATTTACAACAAAAAATTACAGTAACACTGCTTTGCAAGATGCCGAAAAAGCTTACGATTCTAAAAACTACAAAGAAGCCATTGTAAATTACGAGCAATTGGTAAAAGATGGTTTTAAATCGTACCAACTGTACTATAACTTAGGCAATGCTTATTTTAGAAATAACCAATTAGGCAAAGCCATTTATTATTACGAATTGGCGCGTAAAATAAACCCTAACGATGAAGATGTTAGAATAAACTTAGGCATTGCATCTGCAAAAACCGTTGATAAAATTGATGCTAAAGAAAACTTTTTTATCAGTGCTGTTAAATCAAATGTATTATCGTCGTTTACCACCCAAAGCTGGGCTTGGTTTAGCATTTTAACCTTAGGTGTAGCCTGTGTTTTATTTTTTGTATTTGTAAGTTCTAAAAGTATTGGCGTAAAGCGTTTTACTTTTACGTTAAGCTGTTTATTGTTAATTACCTTTGCCATTACTTATGCTTTAGGCTATTCGGCATTAAAATCAAAAAGCGAAAATAAATTTGCAATTATTACCAGTAAAGAAATTAAAATAATGAACGAGCCTACCGTTTCGGCATCAAGCAAATTTAGTTTACACGAAGGCACAAAAATTAGAGTAGTAGAAAACAATGGCGACTGGCTTTTAATTAAATTAGATAATGGCAACGAAGGCTGGGTAAAGGTTTTAGATGTTGGCATTATTTAAGTTTTTTAATTATAAATAATTAAGTTGTGGGTATTAATTAGTTATTCGTTAGCGTTTGACAGACATTATAAAGACAAAATGCTTGAATTTTCTTATGTTGACATAGAAAAAAGTATCTTAAAAGGCAAAATTATCTTAGCTTTTAAAAAGCCTTGGCATGATTATATTGAACCAATCTTTGTGGGTTTTTTTCTACTATCATTTAGTTTCGGACAATTCATGTTTGCTTTAGACTGTATCAAATATCATGACCTTCCAGATAAAGTTTTTACATTAATACTGTTTATTACATCGGCAGTAACATTATATGGAGTTTATCGAAAGCTATCCGAGAATAAATTAAATACAATTAAGCATTCTCTAAACAAAGGTAAAATAGAGATGTTAATCCTAAGACAATTCCAAGACATTAACAAGAAAAATATAATTAAAAATGGAGATTGCATAGTTATAAAAAAAGAATTCTCATATTACTACAAAATTTATACATTAATTAATTTGGATAATGTTTTATATTACAATATTCTTAATTTTTATCCTAGAGTAAATCCACCAGTAATATTTGACCATCTATTGCTTAAAAGGGACCTGCAAAAGTTGATTGACAATAGCATAAACAACAACCCCTAAAAGCAACTAATAGCGTAACAATTTGTGTTACTATTTCCTACAAGTAATTTGAACAACCATACAAGCTAAAACCCCTATCAACCAAAGCTAATAGGGGTTTTTTAAAAAAAACACTACTAATCCACATTTAATTTTTTTTCGTCTTCAATTTCTTTCTTACGTTTTTCTTCGTCTTGTTTGGCTTTTTGTTTTGCTTTTTCATCTATTATTTTTTCGCGCACTTGTGCTAATCTTATATTTTTATCGCGTATGCCTGTAAAATAACTTTTGGTAGTAACAATTACCGCACCGCTTGTTAAATCGCCATACATAGCGGGTACACCGCCACTAAAAAAAGTCAAATTTTCTATCGATAAATTTGGAATGGTGTTTGCGCCCAAAGTTCTAACCCCATCTACATAATAAGCCGTTGCATCTCCACGCGAACCTCGCACGTGCACATCTCCATTTTGATCTTCCACCACATCTGATTTTAACGAAACTAACGAACCCTTAATGTCTCCAGCCGAAAAGCCTGACAGTTTTAACAAGTCTTTAGCATCAATACTCACAAAAGTGTACATCGTTTTATCAACCCCCGATTTTGTGTAATCATAGGGCTTAGCCATCACAGTAACAGTTCCAAGCACATTTAAGGCCAATTTCACATCTACGTATGTTGCCTCATTTGGCATTACTGTAATTTTATTTATGGGTTGGGTTTGGTGTCCGGCTTCATATACTACCATCTCATAGGTGCCAGGGTTTAAGGGCTTGTATTTGTATTTTCCTTCGGCATCAGTAGTGGTACCCCCTACCAAAAAATTACCCTGTGTAATTTTTACAGTTGCAAAAGGCACTGCCTCTAGCTCGGTATTTTTTACAATGCCTCTAATTTCGCCATAACCCGTTTGGGCTTGTGTATTAAATGTTGTACTAACGAATACAATTAGTAAGCTTGCTATTTTTAAAATTGATTTTTTCATGATTTCTGTTTTTTATAAGGTTAGTATTTAAGTTGATATTTTGAAGCGCTTTCACAATTAAGACGAAAGACAAAACTAATTCCATAAAAAAAATTAATTTTATGG
>JAYTRS010000259.1:0-5084 GCA_043746065.1 Bacteroidota bacterium
AATGGTGAAAATATTTCTAAAAAAATACCTGTGTTTGTTAATTAGTTTATTAATAAACGTTTTAATTAATCTTCCATTGGATAATCTTTAGCTACCCAATCTGGTTTAATGCCTTCGGGTAATTCAAGTACTTTAGTGTTTTTAAAGCCAAGCGAAATTACGGCATCGTAAGCAGGTTTTATATTAGGGCAACTTGCATACGAACAACAGCCACAATATACAACAACTGCTTTATTTTTATTCTCCATAGCAAGGGTTGCCTTTATTTTTTCAACAGCAGTTGCACTTGTTGCTCGGCCTACAAAAATAGCCGTTTTAATATTTTCCATTGGCCCAATGTTTAATATAATGGGTTTATCTTTTGCATTAGTTTTAATTTTTTCGGCCAAATCTTTTGTTGGCATTAATTGGTCTTTAGCCCACAAAGGCGCTTGACTAAAACAAAGCGTAGTAGAGGTGGTAATTAATAAAAGTGTAAAATAATTTTTCATAATTGCTTTATATAAATTCAAAGTTATGCAAAATTAAAATGCTAAAGTTTTAAAAAATGCTAAAATGTAAAGGCTATTTGTACTTTAATTAAAAAATAGTTATTCTAGCAGTAATAGGGTGCCTTTTAATTGTTTGTATTCGCCACGTGCATTTTTATAATCAATTAAATACACATAAATATCGGGCGTTGCATTTTTACCGTCCCAACCCTTAGTATCGTCATTGGTTTCAAATAATTTAACTCCCCAACGGTTAAATATACTTACGTTGTACTCTGTTTTATCAATAAAATGAGTAATGGGTAACCACACTTTATTTTTACCATTTGGCGCAAAAGCAGAGGGTACAAATAACCTGCCTTCTATATATATATCTTGTAAATTAGATTTGCTGGTTTCGGCAAAGCCATATGTATCGCCAATGCCTTCCACAGCTTCTATTATGTATTCTATTTTACTGCCATTGGGCGCTTCTTCGTTTACATCATCTGTAAAAGTAGTATCTGTTGGGCCTTTACTAGCAATAGGTGTGGCGTTTTGTACATCGTTAACAACTCGGTAAATATTATAACCACTAACGCCACCATTAAAGCCCAAATAATTTGTCCAACATAAATGTTTAGTAAATATTTCTTCTTTATCACCTTGTACTTTTAGCAAAATGGTTTTCACAACTTGACTTTGTATTCGCTCGTTTCCACAGGCATCATTAATTACGGCTTTATAATAGTAAAAGGTATGTTTTGTATCGGCATTATCATCTATAATATTATAAAAAGGTGTGCCATTAAAAGCAGCATTAGTAATACGATTAAAGTTAATATTATCAGTAGAACGGTAAATAGTTATACTTGAGCTTTTTTTCGAGGTATCTATAAATAATTTTAATTGCACCGATTTTTTATCTAAAACACTTGCAGAAGTTATATAAACAAAGCTTGGAGACAAAGGTTGTTTACTAAAAAAACAAGCGCGGTTACTGGATGAAGTAATTGTTTTATCTGTATTTATCACTCTAATAAAATAACAGCAATTGGCGCTGGCTTGTACATTTGAGTGCGTAAAATTAGTTTGAGTTGTAGCGCCTACTTGTAAAAATGCACTGCCATTTACCGAATAATAAATGCGATATTCTAAAATACCTTTAGGCATATTGCCATAGGGCGTCCAGCTTAGGTTAGTTTTAAAACTGCAACTATCGTAGGCGGTAGTTAAAAATATTGTACGCGGTAAATTATCAAAGGTTGAAATATTATTACAACTATCAATGGCTGATACATATAAGCCTACCCAGCCTGTACTGGCAACGTTTACAGTATAACCGTAGGAAGTAGAATTAATGCCATTAAGAGTAGCTATAGATGTAATAATGCCACTAGGCGTATTTTTTGCTATTTGATATTTAATAATATCTAAATCGTGTGGTATTTGCCACGCTAAAACAGTATTGCCATTTGGCAAAACACTTATCGAATCTACAAAAGGTTGGTTGGGTGCTTTTTGATCTTTATAAATGCCCCCTTGTATGTTTGAGCTTGAAAAACAACCGCTATTGTCTTGCAGAGTAGCTTGGTAATTAATACTTGCAGTACACACGCTAATGGTATCAGAGTAGTTTAAATTGTTAGTTGAACTTAAATTATTCCAAGTACCAATGGGATATTCTTTAACCAATGAAAAATTAGCCGACGTGCTTGGTAATTTTGGTTGAAGGATGGGATTGTAAAGTAATTTAACAGCTGGCGAACCCGAATTTTGCAAACAATTTAAAAAAATAGTTTGTAAAGTAGTTGAATTTGCAGAGGTATTAATACCACCAGCACCATATTTAGTAAGCATATAGTAATAACAACTTTGTAAATTTGCATTTGCTGCCACATCGGTATATTGTAAAGTGGCTATAGCGCCAACACTTGCTACCAGATTAAAAGGCCCTGAAGGTGAGGTAGAAAAATAAATTTGATACGAACTAAATTGATTGCTAGGATCGGGTGGGGCTAACCATGTTAATTTAACATTGCCGTTAGGTAATACTTGTAGGCATCGCAAATCGGGTGCATTTACTTGGGTAAATGCACGTAACGATAAAAAAATAAGTATTGTTAAAAATTTACGCAATTTTAGTTATAACGTACTAATTTACAAATTATTGTGCTAATTTATACGAAAATTAAGGGTAAAAGGTTGGGTTTTAAATAAATTATAAAATTATTAGTGGTTAAACACAAAAAAAATCTTGCTAATAATTAACAAGATTTTTTTATTATACTATTCTTTTGCTTTATTTTTCGGGGTCTAAATCAACTTCTTCGCCAGCCTTGCCATCTTTTTTTCCTTTGTGTTGCGCTTTTTTGTCGGCTTTTAATTTTTCCCATTTTGTTTTTTGGTCGGCAGTTAAAAAGGTACTCACTTCAGCATCAAATTTATCCATATCGGACTTTAATTGCTGGTGTGTAACTTTGCGGTCATCAGGTGTTGTGGCGCCTTTTAATTTTTCGCGTAAGGGTGAGTTGGCTGTTATGCGTGTTAAAGCGGCACTTTGCCATTTTGTGGCTTGGCTTGCATCTAAGCCTAAATTTTTAGTGGCCCATTCAGCACTTTTTTTAGCGTGCTCTTCGGGGCTGTGTTGTTTTTTTTGTTCGTTGCTTGGTTTACCAAGTGTTGCATCTTGTGCTTGTGTCGTTATGGCAAAGCCTGTAACCAAAGCAATTGATAAAATTAGTTTTTTCATATTTTTTATATTTTAGTTATTTGTTTTAAGATGAAGTAAATGTAAGTAAGTTTAATTTTAAATTTTATTTTAACGTTTTTTTACTTTTACGGTTATTCTAATATCTTCTAAAGGCCTATCGCGTTTATCTTTTGGCATGTTTGCAATTTTATCTATTACCTCTAAACCTTCAATTACTTCGCCAAAAACAGTGTAAGTGCCATCTAAATGTGGTGTGCCGCCTACAGTTGTATAAGCATCAATTTGTTGTTGGCTAAATTTATATTCGGGCGTTTGTAAATGTATCTTTTTTATTTCGTCTTCAATTTTTTGGTTTATTAGGGCTGCGCTATCCGTTTTATTTTCGTTTTTTAAACGGGTATAACTATCTTTTAAAGCCGTTCCTTCGTTGGTTTTAATATAATTACGGGCACAGTTTACATAATGGGTTTTATTTATGCGGCTTTCGTATTTTCTTAAATCTTCTAAACTTCGTTTTTTACCCATCACAATATAAAATTGCGAAGCACTTGATTCAAATTTTGGGTTAATGTCGTCGCTTTCGCGAGCAGCGCATAGTTTGCCTTTGGTGTGAATTAATTTTGAATTTATTTCGGCAGGAATCGTGTATTTTAAATCGCCATGTCCTAAACTATCTCCAGGTTTAGCGTGTTTGCTTAGAGGGTCGCCGGCTTGTATCATAAAGTCAGTAATAATTCTATGAAAAAGTAACGAATCAAAAACACCTTGGTTTGCTAATTTTAAAAAATTGGCTTTGTGCAAGGGCGTTTCTTCGTATAGTTTTACCTTCATAGTGCCTAAATTTGTTTGTATGTAAATGGTTTCTTTACTCAATGTTTGGGCGGTGTTACTCATTGAGATCAGCAGTACAAACAATAGTAGAAGAATAGTTTTCATTATTAAAATAAATTTAAGTATATTTGTTATGTAAATATCACATAAAAATATTGTTATGAAACACATTTTAGTAATTATTTCGTTTTTTGTTTTAGCTACTTTTACGTTTACAAGTTCTAGTTGCGATAAAAAAACAGATTGTAATGCCACCATTACCGTGGTAGATTCGACTGGTATCGTAAGTAACGCTACCGTAAAGCTATTTGCTAATGTTAAAAGTGGAACAGTGAATTATGTAGCTGATGTAAAAGCTACTGGTACTACTGATGAGGGTGGGGTTGTTAAATTTACGTTTAAATTACCTGCTATTTTTGACATTAATGCCACCAAAGTTGTTGGTACACGTACCTTAACAGGCACTGGCATTATTAAATTAGAAGAAGGCAAAGGCACTGAAAAAACAGTAACGATAAAGTAATTTTATTTAAAAAAATTAATAAAAAAAATCGGGTTTATATAATCCGATTTTTTTTTGTGATGAAGCCAATAAATTTACTTTTTTTACGTTTAATCATATTAACTATTATATTTAATACGTGAATATTTACGCAAAAAAACAACGTTGGAAATTAACCTTAGCCGCATTTGCTTTATTAATAGTAATTGCATCGCTTTGGTACACTAACGATTTAGTAAAACGCATTGCTAAAGAAGAACGGCAAAAAGCTAAACTATGGGCCGAAGCTGTTGAAAAAAAAGCCAAACTAGTAAAAATTACTAACGAATTATTTGAAAAAATAAAAATAGAAGAGCGCAAAAAAGCCGAATTATTTGCCCAAGCCACCAAACAAATTAGTACAAGCAATGGCAGTATTGATAATTTTGCCTTAATTGTTTTACAAGAAAACACAAGTGTACCCGTAATTTTAACTAACGAAAGCGATGCTATTTTACAGTGGCGAAATTTAGATACAGCTAAAGAAAAAAACAAAACCTACTTACAAGAACAACTGGCAATAATGAAA
>JAYTRS010000260.1:0-1535 GCA_043746065.1 Bacteroidota bacterium
GTAATTACCTTCGCATTTAGCCCCAAAAATTTCGTCAATTAATTTGCCTTTACCCATGCTTGCTTCTGTGTGAATATTAAGTTGTTTACACACATCGCGTAATCCATTTTCGTCCATAGCACTTATATCAAAGCCTGTATGGTCTTTAATAGCTTGGTACATGGTTACACGTTTAAATGGGGCTTTAAAATCTATTTTTTTATCGCCTACGGTTACTTCGGTTTGTCCGTATAAATCCATGGTTACCTTTTCTAATAAATTTTCAGAAAACGTCATCATCCAATTATAATCTTTGTAAGCTACATAAAATTCAAGCACCGTAAACTCCGGATTGTGAGTTCTATCCATTCCTTCGTTTCTAAAATCTTTTGCAAATTCAAAAACGCCTTCAAAACCGCCAACAATAAGGCGTTTTAAATATAATTCGTTTGCAACACGCAAATACAAAGGCATATTTAAGGCATTATGGTGGGTGATGAATGGTCTAGCTGTAGCACCACCGGGTATGCTTTGTAGAATAGGTGTTTCAACTTCTAACAGGCCTGCATTGTTTAACGTTGTGCGAATAGAGTTTATTATTTGAGATCGTTTTTTAAATGTATCGCGTACTTGTGGGTTAATAATTAAATCTACATAACGTTGGCGGTATCTAAATTCAGGGTCGCTTACTTCATCAAAGGAATTACCACTATCGTCAGTCTTAACAATAGGTAAGGGCTTTAACGCTTTACTTAATAGTTGTAAACCTGTAACGTGAATAGAAATTTCGCCCACCTTTGTAGTAAATACATAGCCTTGAATGCCAATAATATCACCAATATCAATTAATTTTTTAAAAACAACATCGTACAAGGTTTTATCTTCTTCGGTACAAATATCATCGCGCCTAATATAAATTTGCACACGTCCAGTAGCATCTTGTATTACCGCAAAACAGGCTTTGCCCATATCGCGAACGCTCATAATGCGCCCAGCAATACTAATATCTTTATAGTTTAATTTATCGCGATCGTAATTTTCTTTAATGTCAAGCGCATTGGCATTTATTTTAAATTCTGCAGCTGGGTATGGGTTAATGCCTAATTGTTGTAATTCGGTAAGTTTGTGGCGACGTAATAATTCTTGTTCGCTTAAATGTAAAGTGCTCATTTATTTTAATTTTAAGTGCTAAAAATACATTTAAAATTATAATTAGCTAATAAGAGTTATTGCTAAGAAAATAACAAAAAATTATTTTGCCTTAACGGCAAATAACTGCACCTTACTTTCTTGCTTATTAAGCAAGCGTACAATATTTTTACGGTGTGTAATAATTAATAAAACAGCTACTGTTATTGAAAAGCCTGTAAGTATAGGGTTGGTGTTTGATAAGCCAACAATTAGTATGATTGGGAAAGCGATACCTGCTAACATAGAAGATAAGGATACTATTTTTGAACTAAATAATACAGTTAAAAATACTGTTAAAGATAACACCGAAGCCAAAGGTAAAATACATATTACAATACCTAAAATGGTAGCTACCCCTTTGCCAC
>JAYTRS010000261.1:0-5058 GCA_043746065.1 Bacteroidota bacterium
CCCTGCCTGTACCAGAATTAATACCCGAAACCGACACCGAAAAAAAACGATATGAAAGTGCCTTACGTCGCCGACAACTATCGCTTATTTTAGGCGGAAGAATGAAGCCCGAAGAAGCTACTGAGTTAAAAGCCTTGTTTTTAAAAGATTAAATACATTAATGAAGTTAAGTGCCTTTATACTTATTTGTTTTTTGCCAATAAGTTATTTGTTTTCGCAACAAGTAATTAATGGTAAAATTGTTGATAGAGACAGTAGTAGTGCGATGCCTTTTGTGTATATAATTAATAAAAGTAATGGCAATGGCACTATGAGTGATAACAACGGTAATTTTAGTTTGTACTTAAAAACCGAAGATACTTTGGTGTGTAGTTATATAGGTTATGCAAAATTAATTATTCCGTTTAAAAATATTTTAAAACAAGCTAACGGAGTGTACAAAATTATTATGACTCAAATGCCTGTAAATTTAAGCATGGTAACCATTACATCGTTTAAAATAAAACCTTACGAACGCGATTATATGAATAAAATAATTGACGAAAGTAAAATTAAAACATTAGATTATTTTAACAGTCCTATATCAGCACTTTATGCACAGTACAGTAAAGAGGGGCGACAAATACGAAAACTTGCTCGCATTTTTGAAGATTTATTAGTAGAAGAACAAGTACAGCAAAAATTAAGTGCCGAAATTTTACGAAAACTAACTGGTGATGATAAAATAGATTACGATGCGTTTAGAAAGTACTGTTACGAATGCAATAACCAATTTATTATAAGCCATGATGGCGTTGATTTATACAGCCGAGTAATGGCCTGCTACAAACGTTGGCTTGCCGAAAAAGGGAAACGTTAATTACTCTTCCTTAAATGGGTTACGAGCCACCCACTCGCTAGGTTGTAAAAAACTAATAAAAGGTTTTTGTATTATTTTTGAAATTGTATTTTGAGGTTTTATATAACAAATTAAGTCTTGTGCTTTGGCACCAACCGTAGTTTTAATTTCAGCAGCCGTTCTACCCAAATTTACCTGTTGTTTTTTATTAATAATGGCACAATCAATCATACTATATAAAATATTTTGGTACAACTCGTACTCAACATTTAACTCGTAATTTAAGCCAATATAATGCGCCTCTAAAACAGTATTATTAAGAAAAAAACTACTGCTAAAAGCCACTAGAGTATCGTTTAAAAAAAAGCCTTTTACTAAAAAGTGTTCTGGGAATATTTTTTTTGTTTCGTAAAAATAATGTTTAGGTAATTTTATTAATTTAAACTTAGCCCGCCCATATATATTTTCGTACAAAACATACATTTCGTTTTGTAAATTTTTTATGTCGTTAGCTTCTAAATATTTTTGAGTAATAACGTTCCCTTTTTTTAAAATAGATTTTGCTCTATTTCTGTATTTTTTAGAAAACAATAGTATATATTCATCAATACTGTTAACGCCATTAGGCACATCTACTACCAAATTTGGTTCTACTAAAAATTGAGTATATTTTTGGTTATCAAATAGAGTTTTGGGTTGTAGTTCCGTTTCAAAATCTTTAATTAAAATAGCTGAAATAGCTCCGCTTAATTTTTCTTCTTTACCAATAACATCAATTACTTGTAACACTAATTCTGATTGCTTTTGTTTTTCTATTTTAGGCAAAAACAAAAAACCATATTCGCCACTTACCAAATTATTACCACAAGTAAATAAGCGCAAAATAGTTTCATTTTTATGAGTATCTAAATATTTTTCAAATAAGTTTAAACGGGTAGATTTTATATTTTCTACCTTATCTACCAAAATACTGCCAAAAACTTCGGCTTTAAAATCTATTATTTGAAAATAAATAATACCACAAGGCACTTTATTTTCATACACCATAATATAGCGCGATAGCAATAGTGTACTTTCGCATTGTTCTAACAATTGCAAAAAATCAATTTCTAAAAAAATAGATTGCTGACGAGTAATGCTTTGCCACTCATTCTTATCAACTAAGTTTGCTCTATCAAATAGCGAAAATGAAAAATCGGCATTTATTTCTCTAAAGGGTTTAAAGCGTTTTTTTGACGAAACTGGTTTACAAAAACTAAGCATATTTTGGCTAAAGATAATTATATCAAAACAATTAAATTACTAAAAAATTATAAAATAATTGTTACTTTTAAACTTGTATTATGACACTAGATTTTAATCATTCACCAATAATAGATCAAGTAGGTATTGAAGAACGGGTTGCCCGTTTTAATACTCGAAGTATTAAAAAACAAACCAAAGTAAGTGGCTTAAAGTTAGCCCTTAACATGATTGATTTAACGACTTTAGAAGGTAAAGATACTGAGGGTAAAGTAAAACAAATGTGCATAAAAGCAATGCACCCAGCCGATGATATTATTGGTTTACCAACCGTAGCAGCTGTATGTGTCTATCCAAGTTACGTAAGCATTGCTAAAAAAACATTGGGCAAAAGTGGTGTAAAGGTAGCTTCCGTTTCTACGGCTTTTCCGAGTGGTAATTCTACCCGTGAAATAAAATTAAGCGATACCAAATTTGCTGTTGACAATGGTGCTGATGAAATTGATATGGTTATTAGCCGTGGTGAATTTTTAAAAGGTAATTATAATTTTGTATTTGACGAAATTGCCGCTATTAAACAAGCCTGTGGTAAAGCGCGCCTTAAAGTAATTTTAGAAACTGGAGAACTTTCAACACTTGATAATATTCGTAAAGCCAGCGATATTGCCATTTATGCGGGAGCAGATTTTATTAAAACAAGCACCGGGAAAATTCAACCTGCCGCCACCATGCCTGTAACATTAGTAATGTTAGAAGCCATTAAAGATTATTATCTAAAAACAGGAATAATGATTGGCATGAAACCCGCAGGTGGAATTTCAACTGCCAAACAAGCCTTACAATATTTAGTAATGTTATACGAAACTTTAGGTCCTAAATGGATGAGTAACGAGTGGTTTCGCTTTGGTGCTAGTAGCCTTGCAAACGATTTAGTATTACAATTAGCCAAAGAACAAAAAGGTGTTTATTACAGTAAAGATTATATTAGTATTGATTAAATAATTTTATAATTACTTAATTTGACAATGAAGTTAAAGCGAAAAAAAACATAAAGTAAAGAAAAAGCAGATTTAAATGACACCCAAATTTTGCAAAAAAATTTGATAAACTAATGCATTTGGAAGTGCAGAATAAAAAATTTAATAAAACTATGAGCATTACTAAAGGAACATCAAACACGGATTTTAATTGGGAATATGCCCCGGCACCCGAAGCTAAAGACCACGCCAAACTAAAAAAACAATACGATTTGTTTATTAATGGTGAGTTTGTAAAACCAAATTCTAAAAAATATTATAATACCATTAACCCAAGTAACGAAGAAGTTTTAGCACAAGTTGCTGAAGCTAATGAGAAAGATGTGGACTTAGCCGTTACTGCAGCACGAAATGCTTACGATAAATATTGGAAAAAAATGCCTGCCAAAGAGCGTGCAAAATATATTTTTCGCATTGCACGAGTTATACAAGAGCGTAGCCGCGAATTAGCCGTTATAGAAAGTTTAAACGGCGGCAAACCCATTCGCGAAAGCCGTGATTTTGATATACCAACAGCCGCTAATCATTTTTTTTATTACGCTGGTTGGGCCGATAAGTTAGAATATGCTTTTCCAAATCGTCATCCGCAATCATTAGGAGTGGCGGCGCAAATCATCCCTTGGAATTTTCCTTTACTCATGGCTGCTTGGAAAATAGCACCAGCATTAGCAACAGGCAATACTGTAGTTTTAAAACCTGCCGAAAGTACACCCTTAACAGCTCTTAAATTAGCCGAAATAATTCAAGATTGTGATTTACCCCCTGGTGTTGTGAATATTATTACAGGCTTTGGTAACACAGGCGCAGCAATGGTTAAGCACCCAAACGTAAATAAAATTGCATTTACTGGAAGTACCGATGTAGGAAAAATTATTCAAAAATCAATTGCCGAAACAACTAAAAAAGTAACCTTAGAATTAGGCGGAAAGGCTGCTAACATAGTGTTTGAAGATGCTCCCATTAACCAAGCCGTTGAAGGAATTATAAACGGTATTTTCTTTAATCAAGGCCACGTGTGTTGCGCAGGTTCGCGTTTATTTGTACAAGAAGGGGTTGCAGAAGAAGTTATTTCAAAACTAAAAGCACGTATGGAAACCCTTATTGTAGGCGATCCTTTAGATAAAAATACCGATGTGGGTGCTATTAACAGTAAAGAACAATTAGAAAAAATACAATCATTTTTAAAAATTGGGGTTAATGAAGGTTTAGAGATGTATCAATCTTCATGTAGCCTTCCTAAAAAAGGATTTTTTTGCAAACCTACTTTATTTATAGGTGCTGCACAAAGCAATCGTGTAGTGCAAGAAGAAATTTTTGGCCCAGTATTAACCATACAAACTTTTAGAACTATTGAAGAAGTGATTGAAAAAGCCAATAACATACCCTATGGTTTAAGCGCTGGTGTTTGGACAGATAAAGGATCAAAAATATTTAACCTTACCTCTAAATTACGAGCTGGTGTAATTTGGGCAAATACCTATAATAAATTTGACCCAACTTCGCCCTTTGGCGGTTACAAAGAAAGTGGTTTTGGAAGAGAAGGTGGCTTACATGGATTAATGCCTTATTTAAAATTTTAAACTATTTAAATATTTAATCAAAAAAATAAATGAACAGCAACTTAGATGCCCAAGACGAAAATTTAAGTAGCACTGATAAAGAAATTGAACGTGCCCTGCGCCCTATACAATTTGATGATTTTAGCGGCCAAGAAAGCGTTGTAGATAACTTACGTGTATTTGTTGCGGCGGCTAAACAACGTAACGAAGCCTTAGACCATGTATTGTTACACGGCCCTCCAGGCTTAGGTAAAACAACTTTAGCACATATTATTACCAACGATTTAGGCGTAAATTTACGAGTAACCAGTGGTCCCGTATTAGATAAGCCAGGCGATTTGGCTGGTTTATTAACTAATTTAGAACCTTACGATGTTTTGTT
>JAYTRS010000262.1:0-14985 GCA_043746065.1 Bacteroidota bacterium
CTAATAGTTTTACTTTTATATAACGTAATGGGTTGGGCATTATTGTACGCATTAGCAAATTTTAACAATTGCGCCCGTAATTTTACCCGCTTATGGCAATTTTATAACCAAAAAAAACAATTTAGTTATTTAAAAAAGAGAGTGTAAATCATTTTGTGTAAACTATCACTATTCATGCACAATTCGCCCAATTCCAATTACCAATTCGGCAGCATAAATTTTGTAAATAAATACTCCTGCGTTTAAAGAGGCACAATTAATTGTAGTTTTTCCTGTTGTGATACCTTTTTTATAAACTATTCTGCCAAGAATATCAGTTATTTCGATTGACATATTTGAACTTATAACATTATCAGTTGCAATTTCAAAAGTTAATGCATCTCCAAACGGATTAGGATAAGCAGCCACATTAAATTGGTTAGAAGCAATAGCTTTTACATCTGTGGTAAAAATACCGTTCCATTTAAACATGCCATTTACTGTTGGGCTGGTATTTACCCCGCCACTCCATCCTGTTGATGAATTTAAAAACGCTAAAGCACTATGCCCCACTGCATCTATGTTTATCCACGTAGCGCCATCGTTTACGCTATAAGAACTTCCGTTTAAAGAGCCCCCATAAAAAGTTGCGCCGCTACTTATGTAAGTTCCTGTGGTGCCAGGTATATAAATCAAATCTGTATTGTATAAATTTCCTGTAAAAGTAAGCGGTGTCCAAGTAGTACCACCATTGGTTGTTTTTACCAGCAAATTTCCGTTAGTAGCAATTCCATTATTAGCATCTTTAAATGCCACTCTTGTAATGGCGGTTAATCCGGTAGTGGTTGCAGTCCATGTTGCGCCCATGTTGGTTGATTTGTAAACCCTGCCCGAAGAAGTTCCAAACCAAAGTGTATTTCCAATAACAGAATAGTTGTTTTCAAACCCAATTTCACCCGCAATATTTACAGGAATATTGCTTGAGATAACCCTTGCCCAATTGGTTCCACCGTTTGTAGTTGTATATATTTCCCAGTAACCAGTATTTGAATCTCCTACACAAACCCCATTATTTTTATTAAACATGTAAACAAAATTTGTTGATCCTCCAGGTGCAGAGAAACTTGCAGTATTCTGAGCTGTCCAATTGGCTCCTCCATTATTGGTTCTGTAAATTTTTCCACCGCCAGTATTATTATCAAGCATCGATACCCAAGCAGTGTCTTGATTATAGGCATAAATAGAAGAAATATCTAAAGCCGCGGCTCCATTTACACTTCCTGCCGCCCAAGTTGTGCCCCCGTTAAGGGTGCGGGTAAATTTATTTACCGCTGTGGTTCCGGTAGTATCAAAAGCACTTGCCCAAACTACATTTGCGTTTACAATCGAAATGTCGTTAATACCTAATCCGCTGGTACTAAAAGCAGAAACTTCGGTTACCCATTGGGCTTGTAATTTTACAACTCCCATTATTAGAACTAAGAAAATAACACTACAATTTTTCATGATAATTTTGGTTTTAAGGTGAAATTAAATAATCTATTATTTTTATTAAAATCAAATATATACTTAAATTTTGTAGAGATTCTAAAGAGATTCTGTTTCTAAAACTTCTTAAAGAGTGTAAACTATTTTACATCAACAAATGGTATTAGTTAAAAAAGCAATCACCCCCTACAGCAAGTTTACTATCCTTCGTAATTATGCCCTCCAGCGGCAAGTTTATCACTTCCAATTGCAAAAGTAAGCCCTCCAGTGGCAAGTTTATCGCTTCCAGTTGCAAAAGTAAGCCCACCAGTGGCAAGTTTATCATGTTCTACCGCAAAAGTAAGTCCACCACCGGCAAGTTTATCACTTCCAGTTGCAAAAGTAAGCCCTCCAGTGGCAAGTTTGTCATGTTCTACTGCAAAAGTAAAGCCTCCATCGGTATAAAATCAACTTCCTACAGCATAAAATCCCTCACTTACAGCAATAATTAATCCCCTTATGGCATACCAGTAAACCCAACAAGCAAATACTAAAAAATAAAACACTAATTTAGCAGCCTTATAACCTTAAAATAAACATATACTTTTGACATTTAACGATTTTAATTTTGAACCAAGCCTTCTCGAAGGCCTTTACAGCATGGGCTACAAAACCCCTACGCCCATACAACAACAAGCCATACCCGTAATATTAAACAATAACGATTTAATTGCCTGCGCCCAAACGGGCACTGGTAAAACTGCCGCTTACCTATTGCCCATCATTAACCACATAATACAATCAAAAACATCGCATTTAAATACCCTAATACTAGCGCCCACCCGCGAGTTGGTATTACAAATCGATCAACAGGTTGATGGTATAGGTTACTTTTGTTCAGTAGGCTCATTAGCCATTTATGGCGGTAGCGATGGTATGGTGTGGGAAAAACAACGCCACGCTCTCGAAAACGGTGCCGATATTATTTGTGCCACACCTGGGCGTTTAATAGCCTTACTACAATCGGGCAACATAAACTTTGAGCACTTACAACACTTAGTGTTAGATGAAGCCGATCGTATGCTCGATATGGGCTTTTTCGACGATATTCAAACCATAATTAATTACCTACCAAAGCAACGCCAAACTATTTTGTTTTCGGCCACTATGCCACCTAAAATAAGGCAATTAGCAAATTTAATAGCCAATAACCCACAGCAAATAAACATTGCCATTAGTAAGCCCGCAGCAGGCATTGTACAACAAGCCTATGTGGTGTACGATAACCAAAAAGAAGCCTTAATAGTTGATATTTTAAAGAACGAAGATTATACTTCGGTAATCATCTTTTCATCTCGTAAAGAAAACGTTAAACTATTAGAAAAAACATTATCCAAACTCATAGGCTCTGTTAAAGCCTTTCATAGCGATTTAGAGCAATCCGAACGCGAAGAAATTATGCGCGAGTTTAAAGGCAAACGTATTCGTATTTTAATTGGTACCGATATTCTTTCGCGAGGTATTGATGTAGATGGTATTAGCCTAGTAGTAAATTATGATGCCCCGCCAGACCCTGAAGATTACATTCACCGCATTGGGCGCACCGCCCGTGCCTCTAAAGCAGGCGTTGCTATTACCTTTGTAAACCAACGCGACCAACTTAAATTTTCGCAAATAGAAGATTTAATGGGTATAGAAGTTACCAAAATGCCTTTACCCATCGCCTTAGGCGAAGGCCCTGAGTATAGCCCCTTAACACAAAAAAAAGAAGTACGTAAAGGTAGCTTTACAAAAGGTAAAAAACCGTTTAAAAAACGGTAAATTAGTTGTCATCTAGAGCGTTCACCTTTTGTCACCCTGAGCGTAGTCGAAGGGCGGAACGTTGATAACAAAGATAATTATGATAAAACTATGATTTTTAATATTGAAAAAGATAAGTTAATTATGATTACGACCTTTGAAAAATAATGATAAAAATCAAGGAACGTTTTGAGTGAAGGCTAAAGCTAAGCAAACGTGAAGCGAATTTAACCCATCCTACATTTAGCAATAGCGAGCGGCTTGTTTGCGGGAAAGGGCAAATTTACAGTGTATATTTGAGCCAGCCAGTGTGAAGGCCTCTGTAGATTTTGAATTATTTTTCAGAAGTCTTGAATTTTTTGCTCACTTTTTTGTTCAAGCAAAAAAGTGAGAATGAAACATTTATAAATCAGATGTTTAGGATTAAATTATAATTTTAATTTGGTAAAGTTTTTCTCATTTAACACTTAAAATTTAGCATTTCCAAACCTTCTTTAAAAAAAATAACATCAAATCCTAAAAAAAATTAAAAAACATAGTGCACATTAAAATTAATTTATTATCTTTGCCGTCCCTAAAAAGGAAAAACAGTATAAACACCAGTAAAATCAAGTAACACAAAGCATATAAAATGCCTACAATATCGCAATTAGTAAGAAAAGGTCGCACAAAACCGACTAACAAAAGCAAATCGGCCGCTTTGGATTCATGTCCACAACGCCGTGGTGTATGTACAAAAGTGTACACTACAACCCCTAAAAAACCTAACTCTGCCATGCGCAAAGTAGCAAAGGTACGTTTAACCAATAAGCAAGAAATTATTGCTTATATCCCTGGAGAAGGTCATAATTTACAAGAACACAGTATCGTTTTGGTACGTGGTGGTCGTGTAAAAGATTTACCAGGTGTACGTTACCACATTGTTCGCGGTAGTTTAGATACCGCTGGTGTTGAGGGGCGTAAACAACAACGTTCAAAATATGGTTCTAAACGTCCTAAGGCAGGTGCAGTAGCTGCCCCAGCAAAAGGAGCTAAGAAAAAATAATATTAAAGAAATTATACAATGAGAAAAGCCAGAGCAAAAAAGCGCATTTTATTACCCGATCCAATTTATAATGATACGTTGGTAACCCGTTTTTTAAACAATTTAATGTACGACGGTAAAAAAAATACCGCTTCTACAATTTTTCACGAAGCCATTGCAGTAGTTGCAAAACGTACTAGCGAAGATGGATTAGAAGTATTTAAAAAAGCATTAGCAAACGTTACTCCTCAAGTAGAAGTTCGTTCTCGCCGTGTAGGTGGTGCTACTTTCCAAATTCCTTCCGAAATTCGTCCTGATCGTAAAGTATCTATGGCTATGAAGTGGTTAATACTTTATTCTCGTAAAAGAAACGAAAAATCAATGGCTCAAAAATTAGCTGGCGAAATTGTTTCTGCAGCAAAAGAAGAAGGTTCAGCTTTTAAAAAGAAAGAAGACGTTCATAAAATGGCTGAAGCCAACAAAGCATTTTCACACTTTAGATTTTAATAAATAATAAAATGGACTTACGTTATACAAGAAATATAGGCATTGCAGCTCACATTGATGCTGGTAAAACAACTACCACTGAGCGTATTCTTTACTACACAGGTGTAAATCACAAAATTGGTGAAGTACACGATGGTGCAGCTACAATGGATTGGATGGCACAAGAGCAAGAGCGTGGTATTACCATTACTTCTGCCGCCACTACCTGTTTTTGGAAATACCGTGATAACAATTATAAAATTAATATTATTGATACTCCTGGTCACGTTGATTTTACTGTAGAAGTAAATCGTTCATTACGTGTATTAGATGGTTTAGTATTTTTATTTTCTGCCGTTGATGGTGTTGAGCCTCAATCAGAAACTAACTGGCGTTTAGCCGATAATTACAATGTTACCCGTTTAGGCTTTGTTAATAAAATGGACCGTCAAGGAGCCGATTTTTTATCAGTAGTTAAACAAACCCGCGATATTTTAGGCGGTAATGCCGTTCCTCTTCAATTACCAATTGGTGCCGAAGAAACATTTGTAGGAGTAGTTGATTTAATTAACTTCCGTGGAATGGTTTGGAACGAAGAAGATAAAGGAATGACTTACAAAGAAGTTCCAATTCCAGAAGATATGATGGAAGAGGCTTTAGAGTGGAGAGAAAAAATGTTAGAAGCCGTTTCTGAATTTGATGATAATATCATGCAAAAATTCTTTGACGCTCCTGAAACAATTACAGAAAGAGAAGTATTAGACGCATTGCGTAAAGCCTGTGTTGCCAATAAAATTGTACCAATGGTATGTGGTTCATCTTTTAAAAACAAAGGTGTACAAACCATGTTAGATTTAGTAATGGAATTAATGCCAAGTCCATTAGATAAGCCTGAAACAAAAGGTACTCACCCTGATACTGGCGAAGAAATTTTACGTAAGCCAGATGTTAATCAACCATTTACAGCATTAGCATTTAAAATTGCTACCGATCCATTTGTAGGTCGTTTATGTTTTATTCGTGCTTACGCAGGTCGTTTAGATGCTGGCTCGTATGTATTTAACACCCGTTCTGGTAATAAAGAACGTATTTCTCGTATTTTTCAAATGCATGCTAACAAGCAAAATCCAGTTGAATTTTTAGAAGCTGGAGATATTGGAGCAGTTGTTGGATTTAAAGATATTCGTACTGGTGATACATTATGTGATGAAAAACATCCAATTGTATTAGAAGCAATGAACTTCCCTGAGCCCGTAATCGGTATAGCTATTGAGCCTAAAACACAAGGCGATTTAGACCGTTTAGGAGTAGGCTTAAACAAATTAGCTGAAGAAGATCCAACGTTCCGTGTAAAAACTGATCCAGATTCTGGTCAAACCATTATTTCTGGTATGGGCGAGTTACACTTAGAAATTATTGTGGATCGTTTACGTCGCGAATTTAAAGTAGAAGTAAACGAAGGAGCACCACAAGTAGCTTATAAAGAATCTATTACAACAACTATAAATCATCGCGAAGTTTACAAAAAACAATCGGGTGGTAGAGGTAAATTTGCCGATATTCGTGTAACATTAGGCCCTGTAGATGCCGATTGGGACGCAACAAAAGGTGATTTACAATTTATAAATGAAATTTCAGGTGGTAATATTCCTCGCGAATTTATTCCTGCAGTTGAAAAAGGCTTTAAAAATTCATTATCAAACGGTGTATTAGCTGGTTATCCTTTAGTAGGCTTAAAAGTTGTATTAACGGATGGTTCTTACCATGCGGTTGACTCTGATGCTTTATCATTCGAAATTTGTGCTCGCACATGTTTCCGCGAAGCATTACCAAATTGTAAGCCAGTATTATTAGAACCAATAATGAAAGTTGAGGTTTTAACACCAGAGCAAAACATGGGTGATGTTGTGGGTGACTTAAACCGTCGTCGTGGACAAATTGAAGGAATGGATAGCAAAGGTAAAGCCCAAGTTATTAAAGCAAAAGTACCATTATCAGAAATGTTTGGTTATGTAACTCAGTTACGTACTTTAACGTCAGGTCGTGCTACTTCAACAATGGAATTTAGCCATTATGCAGATACCCCAGCAAATATTGCTGCCGATGTAATTGCAAAAGCTAAAGGTAAGAAAACAGAAAACGCATAAATTCATAAATAAAAATACGTTCTTTATATGAGCCAACGAATAAGAATAAAACTAAAATCATACGATTTCAACTTAGTTGATAAGTCAGCAGAGAAAATCGTTAAAACCGTAAAAGCTACCGGAGCAGTAGTTAATGGGCCAATCCCATTACCAACCAACAAACGTATTTTTACAGTGTTAAAATCGCCACACGTTAATAAAAAAGCGCGCGATCAGTTTCAATTATGCTCTTACAAGCGTTTATTAGACATTTACAGTTCTTCTTCAAAAACTGTTGATGCTTTAATGAAGTTAGAGTTACCGAGCGGAGTAGAAGTAGAGATTAAAGTGTAACTGCAGGTAAGCAAGCAAGCTCAAGAAAATCAGAATAAAAATAATCAAATAAATTAATAAATAAAACAAACAAAAAATGTCAGGAATAATTGGTAAAAAAGTAGGAATGACTAGCTTCTTCGATGCCAATGGTAAATATTTACCATGCACAGTTATTGAAGCAGGTCCTTGCGTAGTTACGCAAGTAAAAACCAATGAAAAAGACGGTTACGCAGCTTTACAGTTGTCGTTTGATGAGAAAAAAGAAAAAAACACATCAAGCGCAATGAAAGGTCACTTTGAATTAGCAAAAACGACCCCAAAACGTAAAATTGTTGAATTTCGTTCTTTTGAAGAAAGCAAAAACTTAGGTGATGTAATCACAGTTGGCGAATTTGCCGAAGGAGATTTTGTAGATGTAGTTGGTACATCAAAAGGTAAAGGTTTTCAAGGTGTTGTAAAACGTTACGGCTTTGCCGGTGTTGGTCACGCTAACAAATCTCACGGTCAGCACGATAGAGAGCGCGCCCCAGGTTCATTAGGTGCATCATCTGATCCATCTCGTGTAATGCCAGGTATGCGTATGGCCGGTAGAATGGGTGGTAATCGCAAAAAAGTTCAAAACTTGGAAATAGTTAAAATTATGTCTGAAAAAAACTTAATCTTAATTAAAGGTTCTGTTCCAGGTGCAAAAGGGTCTTACGTTTTAATCGAAAAATAGTCATGCAAGTAGAAATATTAAACATAAGTGGTAAAAAAACAGCCAAAAAAGCAGATTTAGTTGACGCTATTTACTCGGCTGAGCCAAATGATCATTGTATTTACTTAGATGTTAAGCAGCACTTAGCTAACCAACGTCAAGGTACTCACAAATCTAAAGAGCGTGCAGAAATCTCACGCACCACAAAAAAATTAAAACGTCAAAAAGGTACAGGTGGCGCTCGTGCAGGTTCAATGAAATCGCCAGTATTTGTTGGTGGCGGTCGTGCATTTGGTCCTCGCCCACGCGATTACTCTTTTAAAATAAACAAAAAAGTAAAAGCATTAGCCCGTATCTCAGCATTAACTTATAAAGCTAAAGAAAACGCAATTACAGTATTAGAAGACTTTAATTTTGAAGGTCCTAAAACTAAAAATTACGTTGATTTAATTAAAAATTTAAACTTAACGGATAAAAAAACACTTTTGGTGTTGGGTGCTGCAAATAAAAATGTATATTTGTCATCCCGCAATTTGTTAGGAACTAAAGTTGTAAATGCCACTGATTTAAATACTTACGATATTTTACATGCAGAAACACTTATCCTTGCAGAAAGCTCAGTTAAAGTTATTGAAACAATATTAAACAAACAAAATTAAAATGGGAATTTTAATCAAGCCAATCATTACTGAAAAAATGACTGCTCAAGCCGAAAAATTAAATCGCTATGGCTTTGTAGTAGCAAAAGAGGCTAACAAAATAGAAATAAAAGCTGCCGTAGAAACAATGTACGGTGTAAAAGTTATTTCGGTTAACACACAACAATACGTTGGTAAAGTAAAAACTCGTAACACTACTCGTGGTGTTGCTGTAGGAAGAGTTAACCGCAATAAAAAAGCTATTATTACTTTAAAACAAGGCGAAGTAATTGATTTTTACGCAAATATTTAATTTTAAACCAAATTTAAAATGGCACTAAAAAAATATAGACCACTAACGCCAAGTTTACGCTACAAAATCTCTTCAGATTTTGCAGAAATTACAACCAACAAACCAGAAAAAAGCTTAATTGCTAAAATTAGCAACTCTGGTGGTCGTAACGACTCAGGTAAAATGACAATGCGCTACATAGGTGGCGGTCACAAACGTTCATACCGTATTATCGATTTTAAACGCGATAAAGATGGTATTGAAGGAACAGTTGCAACAGTAGAATACGATCCAAATCGTACAGCGCGTATTGCCCTAATTAATTATAAAGATGGCGAAAAACGTTATATTATTGCTCCGCATGGTATTAAAGTAGGACAAAAAATTATGTCTGGTAAAGGTGCAGCTCCAGAAATTGGAAACACACTTTTATTATCTGAAATTCCATTAGGAACTGTAATTCATAATATTGAATTACGCCCAGGTCAAGGTGCTGCAATGGCACGTAGTGCTGGTACTTACGCTCAGTTAACTGCTCGCGAAGGTAAATACGCTACCCTTAAAATGCCTTCAGGCGAAACCCGTATGATTTTAATTACTTGTAAAGCTACTATTGGCTCAGCTTCAAACCCTGATCATAGTTTAGAGATTTCAGGTAAAGCTGGTCGTAGTCGTTGGTTAGGTCGTCGTCCTCGTACTCGTCCAGTTGCAATGAATCCAGTAGATCACCCTATGGGAGGTGGTGAAGGTCGTGCATCAGGTGGGCACCCACGTTCACGCAAAGGCTTATTAGCAAAAGGTTTAAAAACTCGCTACAAAGCTAAAGCAAGTAACAAACACATTATTGAAAGAAGAAAAAAATAAATAATTAATGTTTAATGGTTCAGTGTCATCCTGAGCGTAGTCGAAGGATGATATTGGATTTCAAAACCAATAAAAAACAAAATGGCAAGATCATTAAAAAAAGGACCCTTTATCGACCATAATTTGGCAGGTAAAGTTGACAAAATGAACGCTGGTAACAAAAAGTCTGCAATTAAGACTTGGGCTCGTCGTTCAACAATTCCACCAGAATTTGTAGGGCACACATTTGCAGTACATAATGGTGCAAAATTTATTCCGGTTTACGTAACCGAGAATATGGTAGGGCATAAATTAGGAGAGTTTGCGCCAACCCGTGTATTTAAAGGTCACGCTGGCCATAACAAGAAATAATTGTAGCCATGGGAAACAGAAAAAGATTAGTTGCTGAAAAACGCAAAGAAGAAAATAAAACAAGTTATTTTGCAAAATTAAATAGCTGTCCAACATCACCTCGTAAAATGCGTCAAGTAGCAGATTTAGTAAGAGGAATGGACGCTTACAAAGCATTAAATATTTTAAAATTTAATACCCGCGAAGCATCAGGTCGTTTAGAAAAATTATTAAAATCAGCTATTGCTAATTATGAATCTAAAAGCAACCAACGTGCCGAAGAAGGTGTGTTATTTGTTAAAGAAATAATGGTAGATAGCGCTTTAATGCAAAAACGCTTACGTACTGCACCTCAAGGCCGCGGTTACCGTATTCGTAAACGTTCAAATCACGTAACTTTAATTTTAGATACTAAAAACATTAAATAAAAATGGGACAAAAAGTAAATCCAATAGGTATTAGATTAGGCATCATCAAAGGTTGGGATTCTAACTGGTATGGCGGCAACGACTATTCAGAAAAATTAGTTGAAGACGATAAAATTCGCACTTACCTTAAAGCTCGTTTAGCAAAAGGGAGTATTTCTAAAATTATAATCGAACGTACATTAAAATTAATTACAGTTACTGTTAATACTGCTCGTCCAGGTATCATTATTGGTAAAGGTGGTAAAGAAGTAGATAAATTAAAAGAAGAAATTAAAAAATTAACCAAAAAAGATGTTCAAATAAACATTTTTGAAATTAAACGTCCAGAATTAGATGCCCGTTTAGTGGCAGATAGTATTGCACGTCAAATTGAAGGTCGTATTTCTTTTCGTCGTGCGGCAAAAATGAGTATGGCTAGTACCATGCGTATGGGTGCCGAAGGAATTAAAATTAAAGTAAGTGGCCGTTTAGGTGGAGCTGAAATGGCACGTTCTGAAGGTTACAAAGAAGGACGTACTCCTTTACATACTTTAAGAGCGGATATTGATTACGCTATAGCTGAGGCACATACATCATTTGGACGTATTGGTATTAAAGTTTGGATTTGTCGTGGAGAAGTTTACGGAAAACGTGATTTATCTCCAAATGGAGGAGACTTACGTGAGAAAAAAACACAAGGTGGAAGCGAAAGAAGAGATAATGACCGTGGTGATCGCCCTAAATTTGGCGGACGCAAAAAACCAGAAAGAAAAGATAAGTAAAATGTCACCCTGAGCGAAGTTGAAGGGAACAAATAACAGATAACAATAAAACATTTATAAAATAAGGTCATGTTACAACCAAAAAGAACAAAATTTAGAAAATCACAAAAAATGAAAATCAAGGGCGACGCAAAACGTGGCCACGAATTAGCCTTTGGTTCATTTGGTATTAAAGCAATGGCTGAGTGTCGTATGACTTCTCGCCAAATAGAATCTGCCCGTCAAGCACTTACTCGTTTTATGAAACGCGAAGGTCAAGTTTGGATTCGTATTTTTCCAGATCGTCCAGTTACTTCAAAACCAGCAGAGGTTCGTATGGGTAAAGGTAAAGGTGCTCCAGAATATTGGATGGCTCCAGTAAAACGTGGTCGTATTTTGTTTGAAGCTGAAGGTGTACCTTTAGAAACAGCCAAAGAAGCCTTACGTTTAGCAGCACAAAAATTACCAATTGTTACTAAATTTATTGTGCGTAGAGATTACGTAGAAGCTGCAAAAGTTTAGTAAATAATTGAATATCAATAACAAATCATTTTTAATTAAACCGTTACTTTAGTTAATTTTGATTACAAAAAGTTCTAAAAATTAGAACTTAGTAATAAAATAAAAAGTAAAAATACAAATGGAAAATAAAGACATAGTAAATTTGCCAGACGCAGAACTTACTGAAAAAATAAATGAAGAAAGAGCAGCTTTAAACAAACAAACGTTAAACCATGCTATTTCACCTGTTGAAAACCCATCCGTTATTCGCGCAAACCGCCGTAATGTAGCCCGTTTATTAACAGAAAGAACTAAACGCACTAAAGCAATAACAAAAAAATAATAGCAAGCCATGGAAGAAAGAAACTTAAGAAAAGAAAAAGTTGGGATTGTGAAAAGCAATAAAATGGATAAAAGCATTGTTGTTGCCGTTATGCGTAAAGTAAAACACCCAAAATATGGTAAATTCCTTAACAAAACATCTACATTTGTGGCTCATGATGAGAAAAACGAATGCAGTATTGGAGATACCGTTAAAATTGCCGAAACCCGCCCATTAAGTAAAACTAAAAACTGGCGTTTGGTTGAAGTATTAGAAAAAGTTAAATAATTTAGTTAATCTTAATAAGAAAAAGTAAAAATGGTACAAAACGAATCAAGATTAGCCGTAGCAGATAACAGTGGTGCAAAAGAAGTACTTGTTATTAGAGTATTAGGTGGTACACGTAAACGTTACGCATCTATTGGCGATAAAGTAGTAGTTACAGTAAAACACGCTTTACCAAGTGGCAACGTAAAAAAAGGAACAGTAAGTAAAGCTGTTGTAGTTAGAGTTAAAAAAGAAATTAGCCGTGCAGATGGTTCTTACATTCGTTTTGATGATAATGCAGTAGTATTATTAAATGCCACCGACGAAATTCGTGGTACTCGTATTTTTGGGCCAGTAGCTCGTGAATTACGCGATAAATCATTTATGAAAATAATTTCATTAGCACCAGAAGTGCTTTAATTAAAAATAAAATTAAGTCATGTCAAAAATAAAATTAAAAAAAGGCGATTTAGTAAAGGTAATCTCTGGTGAATCTAGAGGTTCTCAAGGAAAAATCGTTTCAATAGATATCAATAAATTACGTGCCATCGTTGAAGGTGTAAATATGATTAGCAAAAGCGAAAAGCCTAATGCTAAAAATACCACTGGTGGCATTGTAAAAAAAGAAGGTTCTATCCATATTTCAAACTTAATGTTTTTAGAAGCTGGTAAAACTGTTCGTATTGGTCGTAAATTAGACGATAAAACACAAAAATTAGTGCGCATCTCACGCAAAACCAAGGAGGTAATTAAATAATGGCAACAACAACCTATCAACCGCGCTTAAAAGCAAAATACAAAGCTGATGTTATACCAGCTTTACAAAAACAGTTTCAATACACATCTTCTATGCAAGTTCCAAAATTGGAAAAAATTTGCATTAACCAAGGTGTTGGAGATGCTGTATCTGATAAAAAATTAATCGAATCGGCAGTAAAAGAAATGACAACTGTTACAGGTCAAAAAGCTGTACCAACATTTTCTACTAAAGATATTTCAAACTTTAAATTACGTAAAGGCGTAGCAGTAGGGGTAAGAGTAACCTTACGTGGCGACAAAATGTACGAATTTTTAGACCGTTTAATAGCTTCGGCTTTACCTCGTATTCGCGATTTTAAAGGCGTAAACGATAAAGGATTTGATGGACGTGGTAACTACACATTTGGTGTTACTGAGCAAATTATTTTTCCTGAAATTGATATTGACAAAGTAAGTAAAATTACAGGTATGGATATTACCTTTGTAACTACTGCAAACACAGATAAAGAAGCTCACGCTTTATTAACAGAATTTGGAATTCCATTTAAAAAGAAACAAGCAGCATAATGGCAAAAGAATCGATGAAAGCCCGTGAAGTAAAAAGGGCAAAATTAGTAGCAAAATACGCAGACAAACGCGCACAACTTAAAAAAGACGGCAATTGGGACGAATTACAAAAGTTACCAAAAAACTCTTGCAAAGTACGCATGCGTAACCGTTGTAAATTAACAGGTCGTCCTCGTGGATACATGAGTACATTTGGCGTTAGCCGTGTTACTTTCCGCGATATGGCTTTGTTTGGCTTAATACCAGGTATTACAAAAGCAAGCTGGTAAAAAAAATAAAAATAATTTTGCTGGGTTAGGAAATATATGTATATTTGCCCCCTCAAAAAAAATAAATAAATGTTTAATATAATTATTCCGTTATAGGAATAAAATATAAACCCATTAAAAAATGACAGATACAGTAGCAGATTACTTAACGCGCGTTCGTAACGCCATTAAGGCAAATCACAGAGTAGTAGAGGTTCCTGCCTCTAACTTAAAAAAAGAAATCACAAAAATTCTTTTTGAAAAAGGGTACATCTTAAATTACAAATTTGAGGCTACCGAAAATAAACAAGGCGTAATTAAAATCGCTTTAAAATACCATCCGGTAACAAAAAAATCAGCAATTAATGCTTTAGACAGAGTTTCTAGCCCAGGTTTACGTAAGTATTCAGGCGCAGTTTCAATGCCTCGTGTATTAAATGGATTAGGAATTGCCATCGTTTCAACTTCAAAAGGTGTAATTACCGATAAAGAAGCTAAGAAATTAAACGTTGGTGGCGAAGTTTTATGTTACATCTCATAATTTAAAGGAGGAAGAAAAAAATGTCACGTATAGGAAAAGCCCCAATAGCATTGCCAAAAGGAGTTGATTTTAATATCAACAACGGATTAGTTACCGTTAAAGGTAAATTAGGCACATTAACTCAAAAAGTTGATGTAGATATAACAGTAGTATTAGAAGGTGAAAACATTATGGTTTCTCGCCCAACTGACCAAAAACGCCACCGTGCATTACACGGTTTATACCGCGCTTTAATAGCAAACATGGTAAAAGGTGTTAACGAAGGTTATAAAACCGAACAAGAATTAGTAGGTGTAGGTTACCGTGCTGCAAACAAAGGTCAAATGTTAGAATTATCATTAGGATACTCACATAATATTAGCTTTGAATTACCAGCTGAAATTAAAGTAACAACTACATCAGAAAAAGGACAAAACCCAAAAATAATTTTAGAAAGTGCTGATAAACAATTACTCGGTTTAGTAGCTGCTAAAATTAGAGGTTTACGTAAACCTGAACCTTACAAAGGTAAAGGTATTAAGTTTACTGGCGAGGTTTTACGTCGTAAAGCTGGTAAATCAGCCTCTAAAAAAT
>JAYTRS010000263.1:0-5048 GCA_043746065.1 Bacteroidota bacterium
TCCATTCGGCTCTAAGTGCTTTGTACCTTCCTTCTTCAACTTTTAAATGCCCACCAACACGTATTAGTAAATAAATGCCTAAACGTAAGGCCCATAAGGATGATAGTATAAATACAATGTTTTTTCGGGTAGAAAAACCATTTGCTAAAAACCAAATAATAATTGCAATTACTAAAAAATTAAACGCCCAAAATATATCTACAATACCGTTATTTTTTATTTTTAATGCCCATAAATAAACTACAGTCATTATTAGGGCAACAGCTAACCAACTTATTAAATAAATGGATAAAAAATTATTCATTATTCTTGTTTTCTAAATTTAATAATGCCAATCAGGCTCATAAATTTAATAATAATATAACTTGGGTCGAGCTCAAACTTTTTTTGTGCAAAATTTACACTGTTTGGTTTTTTGTGATGGTTATTTTGAAACAATTCGCCCATCATTAAAAAATCTAATGGCAAAGTGTTTTTGCTATGATCATCGTTGTCATAATTACTGTAACCGTATTTATGTCCGCACCAATTTACAATAGCGCCATGCAATGGCCCCATAAAAAAATGAATAGGTAATAAAGCATATTGCCATGGCGAGGTAGCAAATTTTACATAAAATAAAGTATATAAAACACCAAATAAAAGCCTAACCACCCACATATCGCTAATTTTATCGAGTGTTTTCCATTCGGGATAATTACCTCTAAAGGCTTTTTCAGGCTCTACATTATGCTTGGCATAATTTAAATAAATATCTTTTGTATGCATGGTCATTTGCCAAACATCTTTAAAAAAATGGGGCGAGTGAGGATCTTTTTCTGTATCGCTATAAGCGTGGTGCATGCGGTGTAAAATGGCATAAGCACGAGGATTTAAAAAAGAAGAGCCTTGGGTTAAAAATGTAAAAAAATAAAAAAAACGTTCCCAAAATTTACCCATAGTAAACATTTTATGGGAGCCATAACGGTGTAAAAAAAAGGTTTGGCAAAATAAAGACAAAAACCAGTGAGCAAGAAAAAAGAGTAGTATATACATTTGCTACAAATGTAAGTGTAATTGTTTACAATTTTCGGTTAAACATTTTTTTAACGCTGTTCTTAAAACGGCTAAAAAAGTGTTTTATTTATTCTGCAGGCGTTTCGTAAAATTTATTAAATTCTTTAATAGCATTTACAATAGCTTCTTTATTAAAAGAAAATTTATCCAAGTCGTTCCAGGTTACAATTTGATCTTTCATATAAGGTTTAATGTCTTTTTTATAAAACTTTTGCGAAATTTGTTTTAACTCCTTTAGTTCAGCATTTTTTTCGTCGGGGCGGGTATCTTGTATAAAATAAGTGCTTTCTGTTACGGGTTCACCAGCTTTGGTATCTGGGTATTTATACTCCATAAAATTTAAGCGACCTTTGGCTAAATATTCAATATAAATTTCGCCATTATCAAAGGGTATTACGGTAAAATGTCTGCCGTTAAAACCATACGATTTAGCTTTTTTACTCGTAATGGGTGTTATTTTTCCAGCACCAACTTTAAACGAAAAACCTTTGTAAATATCGTATGGACTTTCGTTACTAACCGCCACTTCTCCGCGTACGGTATCGCCTTTTAAATTGCAATAGTACCCTTTATAAAGGCTAGGAGCCATTGAGGGCTCTTTGCCTTTTTTACCTGGTTGCGCAAAAGCTAAACTTGTTGCACCTATTAATATAACCGAAAATAATTTTTTCATACTAACTTTATTTATGGTAAATATATTTATTGTTATTGTACTTACAAAATATGCGTCAATTATTTAATTTTTTTTGGCAAAACAAAACCCCACAATGTTATTGTGGGGTTAGGTTAAGAAACAGTTAAAAATAATTAATTAACCACCACTTTTATTGTTTTGTAAATGGTAGGTGTTTTAAATACTATGTTATACATACCTCGTGCATACTTGCTTAAATCAATAGCAATATTGCTTTTTGCAGTTGGCAGGGTTTGTACTACTTGCCCTATGTTATCATAAATAGTTATGCTAAAAGCATCAGCTACCTCAGTAACAATATTAAATTTACCGTTGTTAGGGTTAGGCACTATATAAATGCCATCTTTTAAACTAGTGTTTGTTAGGTTTGAAATGCCTGTACACACTACTACTGTAACATTAGATACATTTATATTACTACAGGTTCCATCGCTACCAGTTACTGTATAACTTGTATTTGAAGTAGGGCTAACCACCAAATTACTACCCGTTGCACCTGTATTCCACGTATAAGATACTGCCCCGCTTGCATTTAAACTAGCAGGCGTGCCCGCACAAATAGTTGTATCGGCTGTAACTACAGTTGGTAAAGGGTTAACAGTAACAGTAGTTGTTTTTACTGTTTTACAAAATCCTGTAGTGCCTGTAACTGTATAAACCGATGTAAAACTTGGTAATACCGAAATAGAATTTGAAGACGCTCCCGTGCTCCATGAATAAGTACTAGCACCACTTGCATTAACTGTAGTGTTAGAACCATAACAAATACTTGGGCTTGTTACCGCTAAGGTAGGCGTTGCACCTACTGTAATGGTTTGAGACATGGGCGCACTATTGCCATTACTATTTGTAGCCACCAAGGTTACCACATAATTACCAGCCGCTGCATAGCTTACCGTTGGGTTGGCTGCAGTTGAGGTGTTGGGTGTGCCCCCCGTCATTGTCCAGTTGTAAGAGGTAGGTAAATTAGTACTCATATCGGTAAGGTTTACTACCTGCCCGCTACATGGGTTACTTGCTGCATAGGCAAAGTTTGCTGTAGGAGGCAAACCAGCAACAGCGCCCGTAATATTAATATTATCAATATATAAACCTTGCCCATAACGTCCTCTGTTTTGCATGGCAATCATTACATTACTATTACCAGCAAACGATGTTAAATACACAGTATCGGTACGCCATTGTGCTGCGGTTGGTACAAACAGTGCAGTTGAATAATCAGGAGCAGTAGATAAAGGTACGCCGCCTTTTAAATAAATCTGTGTAAACGATAAACCACAATTAGTAGAAACCATTACCGCTAATGAATCGCTGTATTGTGCATCGTATCGGGCGTAAGCTACATCAAAATACATTTTAATGGTGGTGTAACCTGTAAAATTATATTTTGGTGTGCGCATTTCATCTCTAATCCCAGCCGAATTTAAATTATAATTATCGTAAAATAATGAGGCTGTACTTGCTTTACCAACGCTTGCATTTTTTGTCCAAACCAAACCGTCGTTTCCTGCATCGTAATTTTGCCAATTTGTTGGTGGAAAGGCCACCCCTTGAAAGCCCTCAACCAAAGGCAAAATATTATTTGTGGGTGATACAGTAATGTACACTGTTTTTGTCATTACACTTGTGCCATTAACATTTGTGGCCGATAAAGAAACGCTATAGGTTCCAGCAGTATTATATGTAATAGAGGGATTTTGTAGAGTTGATGTAGCTGGGGTTCCGCCTTGAAATACCCAACTCCAACTTGTAGGTACGAAGCTAGATAAATCAGAAAAATTAACAACGTCACCAGGACAAATAACTTGTTTGTTCGACCCAAAATTTGCAATTGGTGCTGATGTACCAGTATTATATAAATCAGCCTCCCAAACACCACGCCCATAAGTGGCTGCGCGTAATTTACCTAAAGGATAATATATTGCTAAATCTTGTACCGTTGTATTTGGTAAACCAGCATTGTATAATACCCAGCTGGCAGAGGCTATGTCTCTAAAATATACGCCTACATCACAACCAACATATACAGAGCCCGCCGTACCATTCCAATACGTAACACAATTGGTTGGTAAATTTGGTAAGCCCGTTGAATAATTTACCCACGTTGCGCCACCATCAGTAGTTTTAAATACCTTGTTACCTGCCGAATAACCCGAAAAAGTAACAAATGCTGTGTTAGGGTCGGTATCTTTTATAGCAATCCATGTTAATTGTGCGCTACCAGTTGGTAAAGTGCCTGTAATGGCCGTCCAGCTTGTGCCTCCATTTATCGTTTTATATAATGCATTACCTTTTATAACATAAATAATTTGTGCGTTTGAAGGCGCAATTGCAAATTCAACAATGCTACCACTGCCACCCATTGTGCCTATTTGTGCCCAATTTGTGCCTTGGTTGGTTGATTTAAATAATTCGTTACGCCCACCATAAATTGTGTTAGCAACGGTTGGGTCTTGATGCCAAGGTGTAACCCAAGCACCACTTCCAGTCATTCCGGTTGTAATGCCTGTCCAACTTGCGCCGCCATTTGTACTACGGTTAAATGAGCCATTATATTGTTCTCCATACATAACTGAGTTGTTAAATTGGTCAATAAAACAATTCATGCCATCTCCACCCATTGTTTGATTCCAACCACCCGAAAATAAATTAGTGCCATTATCTTGATGCCCAGTAATGGCTAAACTATAAGTGTTTGCAGATAAACCAATTTTATAAATTTGCGAAATATTCATATTACCGTTAATAGCGTTAAATGATGCGCCACTATTACTAGTATAAAACACACCTCCATCGCAACCAACAAACAAAGTGGTGCCGTTTTTATAAGTTAAATCATGAATGTCAGCGTGTACATAAGGCGCTCCAGAGCCAGTCCAGTGACCAAATAAATTCCAGCTGGTACCAGCGTTTGCAGTATGCCAAACATTTACGCCACCCACCACTACTTCGTTTGCATTTGTAGGCGAAGCGGCAATAGATAAAGTGTACCAACCTTGTCCTCCAGCAGATACATCAGTACCAGCACTTGACCAGCCTAATAAATTTAATGAAGTAGGTTTGGCAGTAAACGAAGTGCCATTATTTGTAGATTGATAAAAGCCTAAAAAACCACTGTTTGAAGAGCTACTTGCTACTACATATACATAAGCCGCATTTGCAGGTGTTACAGCAATTGCTAAACGGTTGTTAGATGCAGCAGTTGGTAAGCCACTTGTAATTGTACTAAATGTAGCGCCATTATTGGTTGACATAAAAAAACTTGTGCTTACTGCATAAACCGTGTTTGGGTTACCAG
>JAYTRS010000264.1:0-5036 GCA_043746065.1 Bacteroidota bacterium
AGGGGAGTACCATTTTGGTCAATAGCCACAAAGGTTAAAATGGCTTCATTGCATTTAGTTTTTTTTCCGGTAACGGTATCTTCAACAAATACATCAACAAAAACTTCCATACTGCTACTAAAAGCTCGACTAACCTTGGCTTCTAGAGTTACTACACTGTTTTGTTTTATTGGGTTATCAAAACTAACGTGGTTAATAGCAGCAGTTACTACCACCCGTGAACAATGACGTTGAGCAGCAATTGCCGCAGTAATATCAACCCACTGCAATAATTTACCACCAAATAAATTACCAACATGGTTGGTATCGTTGGGTAAAACTACCTCGGTATTTATGGTAAGAGATTGTGAGGGTGTTTTAGATTTCATACATTAAAAAATTAAAAATTATAGATTTAAAATTAAAGGTTCGTAATTAAAAATTTTCAATCAATAACTAACCATTAATAATTAACACAAATTTAAGTATAATAATTACATTTGTTTTATGGATTATAGATACTTAATGTCGTTGCATATAATTTTTGTGGTATGTTGGTTTGCAGCCCTATTTTACATAGTACGCCTGTTTATTTATACCACCGAAGCCCAAAAAAAAGACGAAATAGCCAAGCCTATTTTAACACAACAATTGTTAATTATGCAAAAAAAATTGTGGTATATTATTGGTTGGCCTTCAATGATTGGCACTTTTATTTTTGGTTTTTGGATGTTATTTTCAAATATGGCTTTATTATCAATGCCTTGGATGTGGTTAAAGTTAATTTGCGTGGGTTTATTAGCATTATATCATTTAGAATGTCAACGTATTTACAAGCAACAAACACAGGGTGTATTTAAATATTCATCATTTAAATTACGTTTGTTTAATGAGCTAGGCACTGTTTTTTTGGTAGCTATTGTTTTTTTAGTAATTGTAAAATCATCAGCAGGTATGCTTTGGGGTTTATTGGGCATGTTTGCCTTTGCCGGAATTTTAATGCTATGTGTATTTCTATATAAAAAAAATAGAGAAAAAGAATTAAGTGAAACTAAAAATATAGTAGAAGATGAACAATCAAAAACCAATAATTAATTATCAATCATCATTCAACAATTACCAATGTCTATTTTAGGAATAATACCTGCTCGCTACGCCTCTTCTCGTTTCCCAGGAAAACCATTAGTGATGATTAATGGTAAAACAATGTTGCAAAGAGTGTATGAACAAACGCAACTTAGTAATTTACTTACAAAAATTATAATTGCTACAGATGACGAACGTATTGAAGCACACGCAAAGAGTTTTGGCGCAGAAGTTGTTATTACCAACCCTAATCACCCAAGCGGTACAGATAGGTGTTTTGAAGCCTACCAACTATTAAATAAAACGTTTGATTATGTAATAAATATACAAGGCGACGAACCTTTTTTACATCCCAATCAAATAAATTCGTTAGCTCAAATTTGTGATGGACAAACCCAAATAGCCACACAAATGATTAAATGCACCAGTCACGATGTTTTGTTTGATACAGGCGAAGTAAAAATTACCTTAAATAATAAGAACGAAGCCCTTTACTTTAGCCGAAGCGTTATTCCATTTATAAAAAATGTGCATGAAAAAAATTGGCATCAATACTTTGATTATTATCGTCATGTGGGCATGTATGCTTATAGAATAGATGTGTTGGAGCAAATAACAAAACTACCCGTTTCTAATTTAGAAAAGGCAGAATCGTTAGAACAATTACGTTGGTTAGAAAATGGCTTTAAAATAAAATGTGCGGTTACAAATTACGATAGCCATTGCATTGACACCCCCGAAGATATTGAAAAAGTATTACGCTTAATGAATATCAATACCAAGTAATGCATCCTTCTCAATTACAAATAAAAGATTTTACATACGAGTTGCCAATTGAAAAAATTGCAAATTATCCTTTGCAAAATAGAGATGAAAGTAAACTATTAGTGTATGATAAAAATAATATCACAACAACTAATTTTAAAAATTTAGTAGATTATTTACCCGAAAATTGCACATTAATATTTAACAATACAAAAGTAATTCAAGCACGGTTACATTTTTTTACGTCTGCCAATCAAGCGATAGAAGTATTTTGTTTAGAGCCCGATGATATCTGTAAAGATGTAAGTGCAGCGATGCTCGCTACCAATAATGTGCGATACAAATGCTTAGTAGGTAACTTAAAAAAATGGAAAGATGAAAGTTTAGTTCTTATAAAAAACGAAATAAATTTAACGCTAACAATTGTTGAAAAAACAAACGAATACGTTTTAATTGATTTTGTTTGGGTAAATACTATTTCTTCTCCATTTAGGGATTTATGCTTTGCCGAAGTATTAGATAAAATTGGAATTCTGCCAATTCCACCCTATATAAAACGTGATAGCGAGGCCTTAGATACCATCCGCTACCAAACAGTTTACGCAACACATAAGGGTTCAGTAGCAGCTCCTACGGCTGGTTTGCACTTTACAGAGACTGTATTTAAGAGTTTAAAAACAAAAAATATTACTAATTTAAACGTTACTCTTCATGTTGGTGCAGGCACTTTTAAACCTGTTAAAACTGAAACTATTGGCGAACATACCATGCATGCCGAGTGGATAGACGTTGATATTACTACCATTAAACATTTAAGTTTAAATCAACAAGTTATTGCGGTTGGCACCACATCTTTACGAACTATTGAAACTCTTTATTGGATGGGCGTTAAAGCAAGTATAAATAAAAACGCTTCTCTTTTGGATATAGAAATTAAACAATGGGACGCTTACGAATTAATAAGTAACTTATCTGTTAACGAAAGTTTAAGCCATTTGATGGATTGGCTAAATGCCAATAATTTGCAAAGTTTAGTTTGCAAAACACAAATTTTAATTGCGCCACCATATAAATTTAAAATAGTAAAAGCTATAATTACAAATTTCCATCAGCCACAAAGCACCTTGCTATTATTAATTAGTGCGGTGGTTGGTAATAATTGGAAAACAATTTATAATTACGCTTTACAAAATAATTTTAGATTTTTAAGTTATGGCGATAGTTCGTTATTATTTACGGAGTAATTTTTTAATATTAATTAACTATACAAATAAATAATCTTTAATTTAGTGCTATGATTCCTTTCTCTCCACCACGAATAGACGATAAAATTTGTAACGAAGTAGTAGCTGCCCTTAAAAGTGGTTGGATAACTACTGGACCTCGCACTAAATTATTCGAAAAAAAAATTACGGAGTATTGTGGTAATAAAAATACTTTGTGTTTAAATTCTGCTACTGCAGGGTTAGAAATTATGTTGCGTTGGTTTGGAGTAGGGCAGGGCGATGAAGTAATTTTACCCGCTTACACTTATAGTGCAACAGCTAATGTTATTATACATTGCGGTGCTACACCAGTTTTTGTAGATGTAAATGCAAACGATTTTAATATTTCAGTTACCGAAATTGAAAAAGCAATTACCTCAAAAACAAAAGTAATAATGCCTGTTGATTTTGGAGGATTACCCTGTGATTATAGCGAAATAAATGCTTTAGCGGTAAAACATAAAAATAAATTTAATCCCAACAATGATATTCAAAAAACATTAGGTAGAATTTTAATTTTAAGCGATGCTGCCCACTCTTTTGGCGCAAGTGATAACGCTAAAAAAACGGGTAGTTTAACGGATGTAAGTGTGTTCTCCTTTCACGCAGTAAAAAACTTAACTACTGCCGAAGGCGGTGCCATTGCTTTAAATTTACCCGAGCCTTTTGATAATGAAGAGATTTATAAACAACTTTGTATAAAAACATTACACGGGCAAAATAAAGATGCCCTTGCTAAAACACAAAAAGGAAATTGGAAATACGATATTGTAGAAGCTGGTTATAAATGTAACATGACAGATTTAACGGCCTCCATAGGTTTAATTGAAATGGAGCGTTACGATAACGATACCTTAATTAAACGCAAACATATTGTTAATAGCTACACTAATTTATTTAAAAATGATGCACGTTTTGAATTACCAATTTTTGAAACTCAAACTAAAATAAGCTGTTACCATTTATACCCGCTAAGAATAAAAAATATTACTGAACAGCAACGTGATATTATTATGCAACATATTTTTGATGCTGATGTAAGTGTAAATGTGCATTTTATTCCGGTGCCAGCCACAAGTTTTTATAAAAGCTTAGGTTACGATGTAACAAATTACAAAACAACTTGCGATAATTTTAGCAGAGAAATTAGCTTACCAATTTTTTATGATTTAACGGATGAGCAAATTAAAACTGTTGTAAATGCTGTAATTAACGCTGTAAACAAAGTATGTTAAAACGTGCGCTTGATATTATTTGTTCTTTTATAGGTTTAATTATATTAACACCATTTTTAATTTTAATATCAATTGCAATTGTTAGCTCAAGTGGTTTACCTGTTTTTTTTATTCAAAAACGAGTAGGGAAAAATAATAAAAATTTTGGTTTGTTTAAATTTAGAACCATGAAAAATGGTGCCGATAAAAAAGGCTTATTAACCGTTGGAGGGCGCGACCCTAGAATTACAACAGTTGGTTATTATTTACGTAAGTATAAATTAGACGAATTACCACAACTGTTAAATGTTTTTTTTGGCACTATGAGTTTAGTGGGTCCGCGCCCCGAAGTGAGGAAATATGTGGACTTATATAACGAAGAACAAAAAAAAGTATTAGTAGTAAAACCAGGCATTACTGATTATGCTTCCTTAGAGTATTTTAGCGAAAACGAATTATTAGCAAAATCAACTCAACCAGAAGAAACATATATTAACCAAATAATGCCAGCAAAATTAGAGTTGAATAAAAAATATATTTTAAATAATAATGTGTTAGTTGATATAAAAATTATTTTTAAAACCTTAAAAAAAATTGTGTGTTAATGGAACACTTATTTATGTTTAAGGATATTATACAATAAGTATATGAAATTTTTTTCTAATTTTTTTAAAGCCATTGCTAACTGTTTTAACGCTTTGAGCATCTTATTTGAAAAAGGGTTGTG
>JAYTRS010000265.1:0-1519 GCA_043746065.1 Bacteroidota bacterium
GGGGCAGGCAATTTCTTCCTGTTTTGATTTTGCCCAAAAGCCATCTTTTAAATAATTATGTGCTACTGAGCTGGCTGATGCTATATTATCGTAGCCGCAGTGGTGGTTAGTAAACAATAAGCCTTGTTTGCTTACTATTTCGGCTGTGCAACCACCGCCAAATAGTACAATGGCATCTTTAATACTACTTTTGTTTATGCTAAATAATTGTTCTTTAGTAAGTTTAAGCCCTTGTTTAACCATGTTGGCATATACTTTATCGCCCAATAGTTGGGGTAGCCACATACCTTCATCGGCTTTGCTTAAAAAGTTTAAACATAAAACAGAAACTAAAACAAGTGCAATTTTTTTCATACAATATATATTTTTTAATAACGCCCGCAAAAGTACAAAGCATTTTACATTTAAGTTAGTATTTTAGATGAATAGCGCTTTTTTTACACTGAATTTCATGCTTTTAGATGTTAAGAAGAGAAAATAGTATTAATTACTTTCTTAACTCAAAGTTTTGACCTAAGTAAACTTTGCGTACTTGTTCATCGTTGGCTAAATCTTCGGCGGTACCGCTTTTTATTACGCTTCCAGAAAATAGGAGGTAAGCTCTATCGGTAATTTTTAGGGTTTCGTGTACGTTATGATCGGTAATTAAAATACCAATATTTTTTTGTTTTAATTTATGTATAACGGTTTGTATATCTTCAACGGCAATAGGGTCTACCCCGGCAAAGGGCTCATCTAATAAAATAAATTTGGGGTCGGTGGCAAGCGCGCGTGCAATTTCGGTACGGCGACGCTCGCCTCCACTTAGCTGGTCGCCCAGGTTTTTGCGTACGTGTTGTAGCCCAAATTCATCTAACAAACTTTCTAACTTTAGGGTTTGTTCTTTTTTTGTAAGCTTTGTCATTTCGAGTACGGCGGTAATATTATCTTCAATGCTTAGTTTACGAAATACCGATGCTTCTTGTGGTAAATAGCCAACGCCTAACTGGGCACGGCGGTACATAGGCTCGTTAGTAATATCTAAATCATCTAAAAAAATTTTACCACTATTGGGTTTTACCATCCCTACAATCATATAAAACGAGGTAGTTTTACCAGCACCATTAGGACCAAGTAAACCTACAATTTCGCCTTGCTGCACCTGCACCGAAACGTTATTTGCAACGGTACGTGTTTTGTATTTTTTTATTAAGTTTTCGCTTCGTAAAATCATTTTAATGGTATAAACTTACTAGTATTAACTGAAATAAAAATAAAATTATATTTTTTTAGCATTACAAGGCTAGCTGAAAGCCAAAGCGAATGCCAATATTTTTAGACTGTTCGGCAAATTGGTAAGTGGCGCGGTAAAACACATCTATTCTAAATAATTTAAAAATATTTTCAATACCTGCGCTGGCTTCTACATAAGGGCCTTTGCTTAAATCTTTTAATGTTGTTGGAAAGATAAGTGTGGTACGGTTTTTATCGTTTACTGAGCCTATTACGGCTTTGCAGGTAACTACCTCGCGCCATTTTA
>JAYTRS010000266.1:0-1518 GCA_043746065.1 Bacteroidota bacterium
GGCCTCTGTAGTAAACTTTATAAATCATTACCAAACACAAACGGGCATTAACCCCACGCAGTTTTTTAACCAATGGTATTACGGCGAGGGTTACCCTACATTTACCGTTAAGTATAACCAAGTGGGCAATGTATGTTATATAAAAAGTACACAAAGTACCAGTATGCCAGGCAGTGTACCATTATATATTACGCCAATGGAATACAAAATTATTCGTTCCGGCGCACCCGATACAATTGTAAGAGTAATGCATAACAACACTATTGAAAATTATAACTTTAATATATTAGGCACTGTTATGGGTGTGGTATGCGACCCTAACAATTGGGTAATTAATAAAGTAATAGGCCCGAGTTTAGACGGTACATTAACCAATATTAACCAAACACAAATAGACCCAAGTACTCTCACTATTGGTCCTAACCCTACTAAAGGCAATATAAATATTACAAATACTAATAACCAAGAGGTAGTTGTTAAAATAACAGATGTTAACGGTAAATTAATAATACAAAAAACAATACAAAACGAAACTAATATTGATATTACAGCCCAACCAACTGGCATTTATTTTTTAAATGTGTATAGCCTAACGGGTATTAAAATTAGTAGCAGTAAAATTATTAAGCAATAAATAATAGTTATGTATTGGTATAATTTTTGTACCTTAACTATTTATTTGAAAGCATTAAAAAAATACTTTTTATTACTATTACTTTTTACAAGCATAAAAATATACGCTACACATATTGTTGGTGGCGAAATAATTTATGATAAGCTGAATGGTAACGATTACCGAATTACCTTAAAGTTATATCGCGACTGTTTTAATGGAATCCCGCCATTTGATGGTATAGGTAGCGTTGTTGCTCTAATTACAGTTCGAGAAGTGGTAAGTGGAAATTTAGTAGGTACTTATAATATTGGTACACCAACAATTACAAATATTCCTTTAACTATAAATAGCCCATGTATTCAAACTCCAAATGGTGTTTGTGTAGAAGAAGGGATTTATACTTACACACTTAATTTGCCGCCATTAAATGGAGGTTATCATGTAATTTTTCAACGTTGTTGCCGAAATAATTCAGTATTAAACCTTAACCAATCAGGTGGGCAAGGCTCTACTTATTATGCAAAAATACCTGGACCTAATGAATTTGCTGTTAATAGCTCACCTCGTTATAAAAATTTCCCACCTATTTTTATATGTAATAATATTTTTTATACATTCGATCATTCAGCTACCGACCCCGATGGTGATCAATTAGTATATTCTTTATGCCCACCATTTTTAGGGGCAGATGCTTGTTGCCCAGTTATTGCAGGAGGCGGCGGCGGCGGTTCATTTTGCCCTAGCCCACCACCCAGTTGCCCTACTGAAGCCGTTTCTCCACCTTATCCAAATGTAAATTATTCTGCTGGCTATAATGGCGCTTACCCTATTGCTAGTAATCCAGCATTTTCTATTAATCCTACTACTGGCATTTTAACAGGCAAACCAAATTTAGTAGGGCA
>JAYTRS010000267.1:0-5026 GCA_043746065.1 Bacteroidota bacterium
CTGCCCCGGCTTAAGCGTACAGTTTTTAATAAAGTTAGAAGATGTAACCACCCTAGTACAACAAAAATTAAAAGACATTAAACCTACCGATGTTGCTGCAAAACTACCCGCCATTTTAGCCGAGTTAAGCGCAAAAGCTTCAGAAGGCACTGGTTACGAAGTACGCATTAGCACTTTTTTTAAAGGCAACCAGTTTTTACAATTTACCTACCAGCGTTTTAAAGATGTTCGCTTAGTAGGCGCCCCGCCCGAAAGTATTGGAAAATTTGGTGGCGATACCGATAATTGGGAGTGGCCACGCCACACTGGCGATTTTTCTATCTTTAGAGTTTACATGGCTAAAGATGGTAAACCCGCCGAATATAAAGAAGAAAACATACCCTATGTGCCTGCGCACATTTTACCAGTATCGCTAAAAGGCATTAAAGATGGCGATTTTAGTATGATATACGGTTACCCGGGTAGTACCAACCGTTACGAAACATCATTTGGTATAAAACTAAAGGTAGATATTGATAACCCAAACACCGTTAGCCTACGCGATGCACGCTTAAAATGTATGTATGCCGAAATGATTAAAGACCCCGCCGTTAAAATTCAATTAGCAGGTTACTACGCTGGCGTTGCCAATTATTGGAAATTTTTTGATGGCGAAAGCAAACAACTTATTAAACATAACGTAATTGCCCAAAAAGAAAAAGAAGAAGAAGCCTTTACCGCTTGGGCAAAAACAAAACCCGAGTACGATAATTTATTTACAAACATTAAAAATAACTACACCAATTGGCGCCCTTATGCAAAGCACCGTGTGTATATTAACGAAGGTATTTTAGGCTCGCCACTACTAGCCTTTGCCAATAGTCTAAAGGCCCTAGATAATGCACTATCTGCCCAACCCCAAAAGCCTGAAGAAATTACAAAAATCACCAACGCTACAAAAACAGCTTACGATAAATTTATTAAAGCCGAAAACATAGTAAGCGATAAAAACATTTTAGCTATAGTTACCAAATTATTTTATACCGATGTTGATGCCGACCAACGCCCACAAGCATTTTACTCCAACTTAAAAACAGGCTTTGGAAGTTTAGAAGCCGACGAAACTTATACCAAATACGCAAAACAAGTATTTGATAATACCTTACTATTAAATAAAGATGCTTGGGCTAACTTTATTGCAAAGCCCGATACGGCAACCCTTCATAAAGATTTGGCCTTTAAAACCGCTACCGCTTTTACTGATAATTACACTAAAAACTACGCTAAATATGCTACTGAATTTAATGCAAACAATTATGCATTAAACAATTTATACTTAAAAGGTGTTTTACAAATGCGTAATGATAAAGATATGTACCCCGATGCTAACCAAACCATGCGTATTAGCTATGGCAATGTAAAATCATATACCCCACGTGATGGCGCTTATTGTAAAGAAATTTGTACCGTAAAAGGTATTTTAGAAAAATATAAGCCTAATGATTATGAGTTTGATGCACCAGCAAAACTAATTGAGTTAATTAAAAATAAAGATTTTGGGCAGTATGTTGATAAGCAAACGGGCGAAGTAGTAGTAGGCTTTATTACTAATAACGATATTACTGGAGGCAACTCTGGCTCGCCAGTACTAAATGCAAAAGGCGAATTAATAGGCTTAGCCTTTGATGGCAATTACGAAGCCCTAAGCCACAAAATAGCAGTAGATAAAGATTTAAACCGCACCATTTGTTTAGATATACGTTACATGCTTTTTGTAGTTGATAAATTAGGCGGCGCCAAAAACATTATAGATGAACTTACTTTAATTAAAAATTAAAAAGGTATTATTATCTCTAAAAAAAACTTATAAAAAACCCTTGTATTTTAATTTTACAAGGGTTTTTTATATCTATAGTGTCCAATAATGGTATAATCAAATAACATATCTTGCAACTGATTACCAGCACCTATATTATGAGCAATTAAATAACGTTCGCCATCGCTCGATTTTACATTAGTAATAATACCTATGTGCGTAATGCCACTTACCACATTTTTGTTTTGTAAATTCCAAGTAACAATGTCGCCAGGTTTATAATCGGTGGCAACTTTAGTAATTTTTAGTTCTGCATTTTTAGCTTTAAAAAAGGTCATTAAATTAGGTACTCTTCGGTGGTCAATGTTTGTATCGGGGGCTTTTAACTTCCAAAGTTTAGGGTAGTTTTTAAAATTTTTTACCATATCCTCATGTACCTCTTTCTGTAAATCAATAGCTAAGCCTCTATAACTTCTAATTATTAAATCGGTACAAACGCCAGTATTACTTGGCACATCACCATTAGGGTATTTAATACTTACATATTCAGGCACATACTTTACTTGTATTTTTGTTTGATTAATGGCTTGTTGCACTAACTTATCAAAAAAAACATCGTGTTGTATAAACGAAAATAATACAACACTAAAAAGCACTAAAAAAATTAGTTTACGCATATTAAAATTGTATAAAATTACATTGCTTTGATACTGTAATAATTATTATAAATTTGTAATTAAAAGTATTAATACAATTAGCATTAAACAAATATAAACTTATAAAACAATGAAGGGAATAATTTTAGCAGGAGGCTCCGGCACACGTTTACATCCATTAACTTTGGCAATGAGTAAACAAATGATGCCCATTTACGATAAACCAATGATTTACTATCCCCTATCAGTATTAATGATGGCGGGTATTAACGAAATTTTAATTATTAGTACCCCACACGATTTGCCTCATTTTGAAAAACTATTGGGTAATGGCGAAAGTATTGGTTGTAAATTTACTTACGCCGTGCAAGAAATACCTAACGGTTTAGCACAAGCTTTTGTTATTGGCGAAAAATTTATTGGTAACGATAAAGTAGCCTTAGTGTTAGGCGATAATATTTTTTATGGCGTGGGTTTAGGACAATCGCTAAAAGTAATTAATAACCCTGTGGGTGGTGTTGTATTTGCTTACCACGTTAGCGACCCCGAACGCTATGGCGTTGTTGAGTTTGATAAAGAATACAATGTGCTTAGTATTGAAGAAAAACCAACCACCCCAAAAAGTAATTATGCCGTACCTGGTTTGTATTTTTACGATAACAGTGTGGTTGAAATTGCAAAAAATTTAAAACCAAGTCCGCGTGGCGAATATGAAATTACCGATGTAAATAAAGAATACTTAAAACGCAAACAACTAAAAGTAAGTATTATGGATAGAGGTACTGCTTGGTTAGATACTGGTACTTTTGCCTCATTAATGCAAGCTGGGCAATTTGTGCAAGTAATTGAAGAGCGCCAAGGATTAAAAATTGGATGTATTGAAGAAATAGCTTTTAAAATGGGATATATAACTAAAGATCAATTAATAAAAATTGCTACGCCTTTAACCAAAAGTGGCTATGGCAACTATTTATTAGAGGTAGCAAAAAACAGTTAATCATTTTCTTGTAGATTTTTTTAACGTTAGTCAACAAAAATCTGTAAGACACTTAAACTAAAATTCTCCGTGAATAATTACCAACCTCTTTTACAACTTTTTTTATCGCATTTAGAAAATTATACTTCTAACTTAAAAACAAAATTACCTACTGAGCTCTATGAGCCCGAAAATTATATTTTAAATTTGGGTGGTAAGCGTTTACGTCCTTTACTAGCTTTAATAGCTACCGATTTATTTGACAAAGATTCTAAACTGGCACTAAACTCAGCACTTTCGGTAGAATTGTTTCATAATTTTTCACTCCTACACGATGATATTTTAGATGCTGCTCCACTTCGCCGCAACCAACCAACCGTGCATACTAAATGGAATACTAATATTGCCATTTTAAGTGGCGATGTAATGATGGTAAAAGCGTTTCAAGTATTAGAAAATTATAATAATGACGAATTTAAACAACTAAATGTATTGTTTACAAAAACAGCCATTGAAGTATGCGAAGGCCAGCAATTAGATATGAATTTTGAAACTGCTAATTTGGTAACTGTTACTAATTATATAGAAATGATTACCAAAAAAACAGCCGTATTATTAGGTTGTAGTTTACAAATGGGCGCTATTAATGCAAACACTGATATAGAAACGCAATTAAATTTATATGAATTTGGCAAACACATTGGTATTGCCTTTCAGTTATTAGACGATATGTTAGATGCCTTTGCTACTGATAAAGATAAATTTGGCAAACAAATAGGTGGCGATATTATTGCCAATAAAAAAACTTTTTTACTTTTAAAAGCGTTTGAATTAGCTAACGATACCCAAAAACAAACCTTACAAAATTTAGCATTAGAAAAAGATAATGTTAAAAAAGTAAATAACACCTTAGAGTTATTTAATGCCTTAAATGTTAAACAAATATGCGAGCAAGAAGCCGATATGCACACGCAAATGGCTATAAATTGTTTAAATAAAATTAATGCCAACACGCATAAAAAAAATAATTTAAAACAATTTGCTTTCGAGCTATTAAATAGAAAAATATAATGCAGTTTGAAGATTATAAACACCACATTGCTTTACAAATTCGCTTTTGTGATATTGATAAATTAAACCATTTAAACAACTCTGTTTATCATAATTTTTTTGAATTGGGTCGCGTAACTTATTTTAATCAACTATTTAAAAACACTATTAATTGGAATGAACGGGGTTTTTATTTAGCACGAACAGAAATAAATCACTTACTATCCGTATACCTTAATGATGAAATTTTTTGTTTTACTAAAGTTATAAAATTAGGCAACAAAAGTATTACTGTAAAAAATAGCATTTGTAAATTACAAAACAATAAATTAATTGAATGTGCTAATGGTATTGGCAGTTTAGTAGCAATGGATTTTATAAAAAACCAAAGCATCAGTGTGCCAACCTTGTGGCGAATAGCAATGGAGGAGTTTGAAAATAATACTGATTAAAATTATATTACTGCCTAATTTATAAAATTTAAACAGGCTCTAACAGTTTTAAGTATTGTGCAATTAATTCGGCATTATTTTTTTCTTTTATGGATTG
>JAYTRS010000268.1:0-1516 GCA_043746065.1 Bacteroidota bacterium
TTTATAATAATTTTAGTGGGTATTATATCTACAAACGTAATATCGTTATTAGTAAAAAATAGGTCGCTTTATACTGTAGCTATGGCTAGACAAAGGGTGTTTGCCGATGCTTCACCAGGGGGTATTTTTTTAAAGAATAGTAAAAAATTTATTCGCTTAAATTACGATACTAGCTTGGTTAAAAAAGCACCAACCATGCCAAATGTATATACTATAAAATTAAATGTGCCTTTTAAGTATTGTGAACTCTCGCACATACAAGATACATTAATGTGCTACGCAAATAAGGATACCTTAACACAGTATGATTTAGATTTTAAAATTGCGAAAAGTGGGTCTAACTTTAAGTTACCTAACTCGTTTTTAAAATTAAGTATGTATAGTTTTTATTATACATTGGCTTATCCTTTATTTTTTAATACAAAAAATAGTTTACAATTTATCGCTTCGTTAGAAAATATAGTTATCATTCTATCGTTACTTATTGTTTTTGTAGGATTAATAAAATCTAAAAAAAATAAATTTATTCCTCTTGCTTTCATTACAGTTACATTTTTTGTATGCTATTTAATAGGCATTACAACTCCAAACAGTGGGGCAATTGTTCGCTACCGAAGCTTGGTAGTTATTTTTATTTTATTATCGGCGTTGTATTATTTGCCAATATTTAAAAAAAAATAGGTAAGATTTTTTTTTAAATTAATTAAGGCGTTCTTTCAAAAAAACTAAAACCATTTTTTGAGTATAATTTTTTAAACTTAAGATTGGTAAACATTTCTTTTTCATCTTGTATTTTTGCTACGATATAAACAGACCTATCAATTTTTCCATTCTTCATCCACTCAACATTAGCATTGGCAAAACTACTGTAACGCGAGTGCCCTAATTTTTCGTTACCTATTAAAAATTCTTCAATATCTTTTAATTGATTTGGGTTTGTATAATCTGATGGTAATCTGTTACTATAAAACAAATAGGCATAACTTTTAAAGCGATGGGTTTCAACATAACATTTTTTTGTAGCACAATTTTTATAAAACTCAATAGCAGCGTGTTGTGTGTATTGTTCAACTTTTGGTATTATTAAAATTATTGCAAAATAAATAAACAATACATAGCACGTTAAGCCGTAATACATAAATTTAACTTTTTGTTTAGTAATTGCCATAAATAAGAGTAAACTACCTACAAAAAAAATAACACCTACAATCCATTCTACACCCGTCCAATTTACATTTGCTTTTAAATTTTCTTTTGCAAAAACATCATCAATTAAATTACTATTAATAAGTTTATCTTTAAATAAATTAAAAAAGCCAACAGCTATAAATAAAGCAGATATTAAAAGGGAGATCGTCCAGTAAATTACTTTTAAGTAAGAGGTTAGTTTAAGTTGATTAAAAAATAAAGTTAAGCCCATTGCTGAAACAAAGGTAATTGGAAAATAACATAGCGAAGAATAGTGTACAATTTTTGTTTTTACAATAGAGAATAAAATAATTACCACCCAAAATAA
>JAYTRS010000269.1:0-1516 GCA_043746065.1 Bacteroidota bacterium
TTGTCTTGGGTAACTATTATAGTGTTTGTAGTAATAGTACAACTGTATTGGTCAGTAATTCTTACAAAATAATTACCTGGTGTATTAATTGTAAAAAGGGAGTCTGTTGTTGTATTATCTTGCCAAAGAAAAGAATATTGATTTTTTGGGAGCTGGGTGTTCCATACTAATGAATTATTCAAGCAAATGGTATTTTTCAAAGGTTGATTATAATTCGGGAAATTAACTAAAATAGTATCAGATGACACTTTCCCAAAAATATTAGTAGCATTAACCCAATATTTACCCGTTTTATTAACTGAAATTGTCGGTGTAGTGGCGCCAGTTGACCATTGATAATTATCGTATTGATTGTTGTTAATTATAACAGGAATGAGTGTTGTATCGCAAAATGAATTTGTAACAGTAATATCACTGGGTAATAAAATAGGCGGTGCATATTTATCATTTAAATATTGTTCAACCTGGGTTACCTGTGCAGAGGTTAGAGGTTGATCATATATAATGAGTTCTGCTAGTTCGCCACTCCAAACCCTTCCTGTTATATTTCTATCTATACTTAAACTTTTAGCTGCAACGTTGGCAGTTGTAACAACATCAATTAAAGAAAAATAAGTTGGTATATTTGTCGTACCCCCATTTATTATATTGAAATTTAATTTTGTTACACCTGATAAAACACTTGCATCTGCGAAGGCTGGGTCCCATATTTTAGATGAAGATCTGTAAAAAGGGTAGCCTACATCGTGCCCAAGTAGCGGTCTATAATAATTGGATGTTGTATTGTTATCATGTATTACCCAAAAAATAGTTCTAATGTCAGTAATTTCATTAAACAAAAGATAATCATCTAAACCATCAAACATAACAGTTTTATGTGAATTTAAGAATGTGCTATTATCTTGGGGTTTGTATGTTAAATTAGTTTGGTATAAATGATTATTATTGCCAGATAAATCATATAACGTATCAATAAAAGGATTTGTTGTTGACTTACCACTATCCGCTGTTACCCAAAGTTTTAATCCTAAAATAGTTTGAGGTAAAAAATTAGATTGTGAAAATGCTCCAAATTGTAAACAATAAAGTAATAAAACAAAAACACTTTTATTAATTTTATTTTTTTTCATTTACTATAAAAATGCTATATTTAACAATATTAAAGTTAATGATTTTTTAATGGAATTCGAAATAAAACCAAAAGAAAAAACAACAATTGGATTTAAGGAATTGTGGGAATACCGTGAGTTATTTTATTTCTTTACCTGGCGAGATGTAAAGGTAAAATATAAGCAAACTGTTTTAGGTTTCTTATGGGCTATTTTACAACCGTTATTTATGACTATTGTTTTTACTGTTTTTATAGGGGACTCAATTATTCAAAAAACACAATTACCTATTCCTTACCCAGTATTTGCACTAAGTGGTATGCTATTATGGGGAATATTTAGTGGCGGTATGAGTAATGCGGCAAGTAGTATGGTAAATAATGCTAACATTATTAAAAAAATATATT
>JAYTRS010000270.1:0-1509 GCA_043746065.1 Bacteroidota bacterium
CACCCGATATTTTAATTTTAGTAAAGTTTGTAATTGTGCGCTTTTGAATTTCTTGCGCTTTAGCAAAAAAGCTTGCCGTTAAAAGACTTATTGAAAGGATTATGGTTTTCATATTAAAATACTTTTTGTTTGTTTATTTAAGAGTAAGACGGATATAACTATTAAAAAGTTACAGCGCATTGAAAATAAATTTATTTTTTTTCAACGCTAATAGAATTAAATGCTAATAAATAATTGTTTGTAGATTTTTCGTTGCCTTTAACAGCTTTTATACCAAGTCCATTTAATTGTTTAGCAATTGTAACAGCACGTTTCCAAAAATTATTTTTTTGTGATGGCGGAGTAGGGCTAAGCTCATCATTATCTTCTTCAGAAGCTAACAAGGTTGTTTGTACAGTTGGTTCGGTTATTATATTTGTTGCTACAGTATTTAAGCTTGTAGTATTTGAAACAAGTGCATTAGTAACATTTGTATTTATTATGCTATTCGTATCTTTTTTAAACGCAGTATTGTTTAAGTTAGTATTAGCAATTGGGTTTGTATTACTATTATTTACTGGAGTTATTTTTAGAGAATTATTTTTAAGTGGTTTAACAGCAGTTATTGTATTATTGTTTGTTGCCATTAAATTTTTATTAATAGGGTTATTAATTTGCGTTAAGGAATCGGCTATTTTTTTTGTTTTACTAAGGTTAATGTATTTACTGTTAGGCTTAGCAGCAATTTTAGTGTGATTATTGGTAGTTGAATTAAAATAAAAATTTAATACAAAGCCTAGGCCTATTAATAATAATAAACCCGCAGCAATAGCGCTAACAGTATTAAAATTAAATAGGGCAATTACTTTTGCTTGTTTTTTAAGTTCGTTTTTAGTTGGATAAATAACAGATGAATCTGTAATTAATTTTGTTTTTTTATAAAGTTCAACTTCTTTTGCTAATGCTGAATTTGTAGTTAGTTTTAATTCAAAATTTAATTTATCTTGTTTTGATAAATTTCCCTCTATGTAATTTAATAATTCTTCATTATAAATATCTTCGGGTGTTTTAAATAGACTTGTTTTATTTTCAAAATTTAATTGGGTAGCCTTAAAACTGGGTAATTCATCTGCGGAAAAATCAATATCTAATTGAGGGTTAAGTAATGCAAAGGTTTTTAACTCCGCCAAATCATCAGCGTTTAAATTACCGTCAAGGTAATCTAACAAAAAGGCTTCGTAATTATGTAAGTTTATTTTTTGCATTAAATAACGGTTTCTATTTTACCAATGTAATTTTTTAAAAAGGTGCGTGCTCTAAAAATATAAACCTTTACTTGGCTTTCGGTTAAGCTGGTAATTTCTCCAATTTCATTATAATCATAACCTTCGTAATCGCGAAGCAATAAAACTGTTTTCTGTATTTCTGGAAGCAACTCTAAGCCAATATTTAAAACTTCTTTTAAATCGGTATACTGATTGGTATGGCTATGTTGATTAAAATTTACCTCATTAAAATTTGCTTTTTTTG
>JAYTRS010000271.1:0-4999 GCA_043746065.1 Bacteroidota bacterium
TTGTAACAGCTATTAACTATATTAAAATGTAAAGCCTACATTTAGTTTAGCGGCTAAATCCGAATCTATAATACTGCTATTGGTAGTTCTAAAAACAAAATCTAAACCTATATAAAAGGGTTTTTGTAAATAGTAAATCCCATTATCTAACTGAAATCCTAAAAATAAATTATCAGTAGTAGTTTTTGTTCCTCCTAAACTATTTTGTATAATGTAGTTTTGATAATAAGTAGTGCTTGGTAAAGCCGTAGTTATTGATTCTTTTCCTATCATTAAATGTGGGTTTAAGTTATAATATAAATTCCATTTTAATTTACGTAACATTTTTAAGCCAAAATCTGACGTTCTTAACTTATATTCAAACAAATTTGAAGGTAAACTTGTACCAGTTAAATCTATTACAGAATAATTTAAATTTAATCCAAAAAAATAATTAGGATGATTTCTTAAATTCGCTAAAAAATTTATGCTTACACCGTATTGATTTGTATTTATACCAAACTGTGCAAAACCTCCAAGCATAAATATATTATGAATGTCGTTTGATTTTAATTTATTACCCACAACATCATATTCTATTTTTTTTGTAGAATCTAATTTTGAAACAACAAGGTTTAGCGAATCAAAACTTGTACCTTTATTTTTTTGAATAGCACTATATAATAATGCTGTTGAGTTGTTTTTTAAAACTGAGTCTAATTTAGCAACAGATAATAAAATACTTCGTTTTATTCGATTGGGATGTGATAAGGCAATATTATCAGCAACATCTATTAACTTATTTTGATAATTACAAATAAAAAAAGTAGAATCACCTTTGTGTTTATAAAAATCAAAATTAGCTTTTACAAAACCAGTATCTTTTTTTAAACCTGTTAGTATATGTCCAATTTCGAAATAATTTACTACCAGTATTACATCATGCTGGGGTAAATTATTTGAAAAAGTATTTTTTAAAAAGCTATAAAACTCAATCGCTAAAGGGTCATTAAAGTCAGTATGGTATTGGTTATTTAAACCTATTTTATAAATTATACCAATATCCTCTTTATTTTTTCTATTATCGATTACTTTATCAAAACTATAATTTTTTTCAGGATACGATTTTTTATTTTTTTGAATATCAATATAAATTTTTCTTTGTGATAAACAAATGAAGCTTACTGTAAAAAATAACAGGGTATAAAAATAATTAGCTTTCATTTTTAATCTTTTCACTAATAATTTTAGTGATATGAATTTTATTTTAGCAAAGGTATTAATTACGAAATAGAGTACAGAATAATATAGACGTTTAAATTACAGAAATAAAAAATAAAATACAATATAACCTATTTTTATTTTTTTCGTTAAAATAAATAAATAACCAAAAAAAACAATAATTAAATGAAAAACTTAACCCATCTAAAAATCTCTAATTATGAAAACTACAACTTTAATTCCAACATTGTTGGCGCTTACTATTCAGGTAATGGTAAACGGCCAAACACAAGGCAACCCAGCTAACCAAATTAAAATTGATAAAGTAAATTTACATGTTGTACAACAGCATAAAAAAGCGTCAACAAAAAAAACACTTCCTATATTAGGATTTAAACTAAAAAATATAGTTGTAGAGACTGCTATAACACAAAATTACAGTTATAACCAATTAATTGTAATGTCTCAAAGTTTTGCACTTCAAGCAAATCAATTAAACGAAAATGCTTTAAAATTAAATGGTGATAATAAAATATTACAATTAGAAATTGTAAATGAATTAAAAAAACAAGCTTACACTTACCAACTAAAAGCCTCTGAAATTTCGTTTCAAAATACATTGAGCGAATTTAATTTTAATAAATTAGAATTTTACTCGCTTTTAAAATTGGCACCTCAAATTAATGATATAATAACAAAATGTACTAATACGCATAACGAGGCAGAATATAATTTAAAATTAGCAAAAGAAATAAGACAAGAAGCTTATGCCATGCCAAACTTAGCAAGCATTGTAGGCACATTAAGTAATGCCGAAGAGAAAGAATATTTAGCTTTAAAAAAACAAAATCAAGCCATTGAACTTTTACAAACAATAAGTGCAAGCGTTTATAGTTTAAAGAATAATAGTTTGTGTTTAAAGTAAAAAAGTAATTATGAGTAAATAGTACTTTTGCAAAACAATCATAATGTTACCATTTGCTAATAATAGTGTAAAAAAAATTAGCTTTCATTTTGCTCCTTTTTACCAATAAATTTAGTAATAACATTATGTCCTAAATATATTAAAGGTATTAAACATAAAGCTACTAATAGTTTAAATAAGTAACCCCAACTGGCATTTCGTAAAAACTCATCAAAAGCCCATTTACCAGGTAATACAAAGGCTATAAATTGCACTACAAATGTATCTATTAATTGGCTAACTACCGTGCTGCCTGTGGCGCGTAACCATATTAATTTACCACCTGTTTTATCTCTAAATAGCCAAAACACATAAACATCTACTAACTGCGAAAGTAAAAACGCAATAACACTTCCTACAATTATCCATTGGCTTTGCCCAAATACAGTTTTAAAAGCGGCATCATTAACAGGACTAAACGATACTGCATTAATATTTAATGCAATTGATATTAAAATAAAAGTATAAATAATTAAAGCAACGGTAATATAGGTTAATTTACGTACGCCTTGTTTTCCATAGTGTTCGTTTATTATATCGGTTAATAAAAAAACAAAAGGCCATAAAATAATACCTATACTTTGTGTAAATAAACCAAAAAACTGAACAAGTTTACCTCCAATTAATTCGGCTACAATGGTATTGGTTACAAAAAAACCTGCTAAAATTATAAATACTGAATCTTTGCGTTTGTTAAAGTCCATTTTGTTTAAAAGATCATTTTTAGTGTGTTAAATAAAGCTTATTTAGTGGTGTTAAATACTTTAAATATTACTCTACGGTTTTGTTGTTGCTGTTCGTTAGTGCATGGGTTTTGTTTATTACAGTTATTCACTAAATCGCTATCGCCTTTGGCTACTAGTTTTTTAATTTGTTGTTTAGCTACATTATTTTTTAGTAAATAGTGTTTTACACTTTGCGCTCTAGCAGCTGATAATTTGAAGTTGTATGGCTCTGTACCTCGCGCATCCGTATATCCAATAATTTGAATAGATAAGCTTGGATTTTTGTTTAAAATACTAGTGTTTGTTTTTAAAATTGTTTGAGCAGTAGCATTAATATTATTTTTATTAAAATCAAATAATACAGGAGTAATATCAAAACCTAAGGCAACTAATTGTTGAGCGCTTAATTCTCCATTATACTTTTTTAAATCAACTAAAGTATTAGTAGCATTTGTAGTATTTGTAGCAACAGCAAGCGTATCCGTTTTTTTAGTACCAAAGGTATTACTAATGCTATTACAAGCCACTATAGGCTCAAGGCAAGTATCACAATAAGCAATTACTTTTGTAGTTATAGTATAAACGCTTATTGCTTTACCTTCAAAATAATTTAAACTAGGTTTATTATTTTCTATATTCTCTGCATTTACTTGCCATTCATAAGCAATAGCAGTATAATTTTGTGGTAATTTAATTTCAACGCTATTTGTATTTGTAATTATTGAAACAGCAGTATTACTGGTTGTTGGGCAAGTTTTATCAATAGTATTTAAATAGTTTACTTTATAAATATCCATATCGCCAAAGCCGCCCATACGCGATGAGGAGTAATACCCCGTACTTTGATTTTTAGATTGAATTAAAAAAATATCATCACCAGTTGAATTTATGGGCTGCCCAAGGTTTTGTGGGCTTGTCCATTTACCATCTATTAATGTGCTTTTATATACGTCGTAATTTCCAAAACCTTCGTAACCTTTACTGCTAAAGTAAAGTGTTTTTTCATCGTTGCTTAAAAAGGGAGCATCTTCGTCGTAACTTGTATTAATAGTAGCCCCTAAATTTTCGGGGGCACTCCACTCGCCTTCTTTTATTTTTGTAGTTTTATAAATATCGTTTCCGCCCAAACCTTTATCGCTTTCACTTGTAAAATAGAGGGTGTTACCATCTTTAGTTAAAAAAGCATGGTTTTGGTAAAAATCAAAATTAATAGTTGGCGTGAGACGTTTTGGTTGTTTTTTGTCTAATTCATCTATAGATGTTTCGTAAATTTTTGTGTTACGGTAAACATATAATTTTTTACCATCGCCACTTAAAGATATTATAGACTCGTTACCTTTTTTGTATTTAGATTTTAAGTACAAATCGGGTACGGTATATCTCCTCACGTTTTCAAACTTACCATTGGCGTATTTACTTATGTACATACTTTCAAAATACTTAGCGTTTAATGTATTTATAATTTCTTTTTTATCGTCTTTACGTTTTGATGTAAATATTAATTCGTTTTGCAAATTTAGAACAGGTACATATTCTGGGGCATCGGTATTAATTGTTTTTCCAAGGTTTACAATGTACAAATCGGCATTAGCATTAATTTTAGACGAATCGTAATTTTTTAAAGCGTATTCACAATCTATTTTTCGTTTGGCTAATTCTTGTTTAAAATCTTTAGCATCATCTTCAAAACTAATTACATTATTTAATTTATTATAAAATGCTAATGCCTTAGTAAACTGCGCATGGTATTGGTAGCATTTGGCTAATGCAAAGGTTAAATCGGCAAGGGTATCGTGCGGGGTTTTAAGTAATGCTTTTTCTAAATAAGGTAAGGCACTGCTGTAATCCTCTATACATTCGCTATACAATAAACCCAAGCCTAAATTTGCTTTGTAATTTTCGGCATCTTTAGCAAGCGCTTTTAAATAATACTGTTTACCTTGGCTAATATTACCTCTATCTATACTTTTACCAGCTTTACGAATATATTTATTTACAGGACTAAAGGCACTAAAAATGAGTAATGTGCTAATTAAAATGACGAAAAATATTTTTTTATACATATTTATATAAAGGTAAATAAATTAAAATACAAAGTAAGGTATTGGCT
>JAYTRS010000272.1:0-1507 GCA_043746065.1 Bacteroidota bacterium
CCCACTTAATTTACCGCCATTATATACAGAACTCCAACCATGCGATATATAACAGGATGGTACTCTAGCAAAAAATGCCGCTAACCTACCGTAAAAACCTGCATTGGCAGAATTAGTAATTACTAAACTAATATTATTTTTTTTAATGTGTTTATATAAAACATATATAAATGATAATGAGGCTTTACTTTCTATTTGCTTGGCAAACAGTTGCCCCTTAACCTTACTAGCACATTGCTGAGACAGCCAACCTTGCTGATTGGTGCAGAGATACACATTAAAAACATTTGCTGTAATATCAATTTGCTCTTTAACAAATTTTTGAGCGCCACCAATTTCACTTTTTGTAATGGCAAATAAAATATTAGTCATTTAAACCATTCTTTAAAACCTCATTAAAATAAAAAACATATTTTTTGTAGTTGGCTTCTATACAATAATCGTTTTTAATAGTTTCTATATTTTTTTCGCCTACATTTTTTTTAAACCAATCTTTATTTAATATCATTTTTTCGAATGCTGCAAACCATTCATCGGTGCTGGTTGCAAACAAATTACCATTATTTCTATCAATTTTAATATTGGCTTGTAACGGGGTAGAAACTGTAGGAATGCCACAAGCCATGTATTGTATTAATTTAAAACCACATTTTCCTTTATTAAAATCGTTGTTATCTAATGGCATAATGCCAACATTAAACTTGCTAATAATTTCTACTTCTGTAGAGGCTTCCCATGTAATATTATCGTAATGTACCCCTGCTAATTCTGGTAGTAAATTTTTGTTGAAGCCTACTAATACAAGCTTAATATTATATTTTTGTTGTAATTGTAAAAATACAGTTTTTATGGGCAATAGATTTACACTGGTATTTTTTGAACCAACCCACCCAATTATAAAAGCTTCATCATTTACAACGTGTAATGGCTTTACGTCTTGATATTTTTTTATAGAAATACTGGTAGGAATTTCAACAATATTGGTGGTAAATTTACTAAGTGTATCAGTTAAATAGGGGCTACCCGTAATAACAAGCGATGATAATTGTACAAGTTGGTATATTTTATTGCCACAAAGTGCTTTTACAAATTTGTTAGTATGTTTATCATAGGTATGAAATGTGGCATCATCATAATCTAGTATGATATTTTTTTTACCTGCCAAACAAATTTTTTCTATAAAAAATGGAATAAAAGGAAACAATTCATATTCTATAAATAAAATATCATATCTCTCAATAAAAATTACTTGAAAAAAACGTTTAATGTATTCTGGTATTAAAATCCAAAAATTTTTTTTGCCTTTACCGTATAAATCAGCAATGTATTTACTAGGAAACAAAGGCTTTATAATAACCTTAAAACCGTTATTTTCTAGATAATTTTTGTATTGGTAGCTTCTATATCTGCTGCTTGGGCCAGCTTCAGTGTATTTAGTAAAATAAATAATATTGATATTTTTTTTATTCAATTATAAAATTATTTAAACTGGTGTCTATTTATAAAT
>JAYTRS010000273.1:0-4995 GCA_043746065.1 Bacteroidota bacterium
TGCTTTACAAAATTTATATGCCGAACTTAATTTTAGCAATGTGCAAACCTACATTCAAAGTGGTAATGTTATTTTTAAATATAAAAAAACAAATACTATAAACTTAGCCGCTACTATTGCTAAAAAAATAACCCAGCAGTTTAATTTTGAAGTACCAGTAATGGTAAAGGAGGTAGATGAAATAAGTAAAATATTGGCTAACAATCCTTTTTTAACAAGCCGAAAAGAAGATGAAACCAAATTACACGTTACTTTTTTATCAGAAGCACCACCAAAAAATGCAATTGATAGTTTAAATCAAAACAAATACGCCAATGACGAATTTATAGTGATAGAAAATACCGTATATTTATTTTGCCCCAATGGCTACGGAAATACAAAACTTACAAATACTTTTTTTGAAAATAAATTAAAACTTACTGCCACAACTCGTAATTGGAAAACTGTAAATCAACTATATACAATTGCACAAAAAATAAATAATTAATGTCTTTTAAAAAAATGTGGAATTTATAATAACTCATCATCTCAATTTAAAAATATCAAAATGAAAAAATCAACACTCCTAATCCTAAGCCTTATTACAAGTATTACGTTTGCTCAAAAACAAGCCGATGTTAGTTTAGAATTATTAGACGGAAATCTAATAAAAGGCACTACAACCCTTGCTGATATTGATTTTGTAACTGCCTATGGTAAATTATTAATACCCATTACCAAAGTTAGCCATATTGATATTGGTATAGGAAAGGACAACGCCGTATCCGAAAAAGCAAAATCGTACTTAAAAATTTTAAGCACCAGTAATAGCGATGATACCCGCAAAGGTGCTTATACTGATTTAATTAAATTGGGGCCTAAAGCCATTAACGCTATTCAAGATTTTTACAACGACCCAAAAAATAATAACGAAGAAAATACCTATACTGGCGAGTTTACTATTGATAATGCCCTATCCGAAATAAAATCTAATAGTAATATTAGTAGCGATGCCCCTATTGAAGACGTACTTGCTCTTGAGAATAATTACACCATGGGTGGCAATTATAATTTTGTTAAAATGGATGTAAAAACCGAGTATGGTAGCCTAAGCGTACCCAAAGAAAAAATTAAAAGTGTAGATATTTCAATAGCTGTAGAGCCTGAAAAAGGAGAGTTTAATTTTAAATTAGTTGCTTCAAAAAATATTAGTGGCAACACAAACGGTGGTTGGTTAAAAACTAACATAATGTTAAAAGTAGGTCAGCGCTTTACAATTAACGCAAACGGCGAAGTTACATTGGCCAGTTTAAGTAACTCTAAATACAAACCCGATGGCAGCAGTAAAGCCGAAAGTGCTACCGAATTTACTTCTGTTGGCGGTGGAGATATAGAAACGGGCAGTACCTATTCTTACCCAAGTTATGGCAATGTAGTATATCGTATTGGCGAAAATAGTACCGAAAACCTAAAAGCTGGTGCTAAATTTAATGGGACAGCAAAAACAAGTGGCATGCTGTTAATATCAATTTACGAAACCGTTTATAATGCCAGTAATAAAGGTGCTTACAACATAAAAGTAGGTTTAGGTAATAAATAAGATGTTACAAAAATTAATAATTATTTTAGTTGTAACTTTATTTTATAGCCGTTGCAGTTTGCCGCAAATTAAAAACGAAGCTCCGCAAATTAATAGCCTTAAAGTGGCTCAAAAATTTAAAATAAATTTGCCCGAAGAACATAAAACAGGTTATATGTGGCAATTAAGCGATAATTACGATAAAACCGTTTTAAGCCACCTAAATGCTGTTTGGCATGGTAACGAAAAAGGTATAGACTTTAATTTTAAGGCTTTGTCGATAGGACAAACCACTTTAACCCTCATAAAACGTAAATACATCGATACAATAGCCAAAAAAACCTTTATTGTTAATATTCAAAATTAATAGTATTGCAATTTTTAAACAAATTTTATACCTTTGTTTTCGTAAAATTAAAACTATAAAAAAATGAGTACTCATACAATTATTCGTTTCAACAATACTAACCGCCAGTTTTATACCGAGGTTAAAAAAAGAGTAGATGGTTATTTTAAAGAAAACCAAATTAGTAAAAATGGTAACATAAATATGTACCTTAAAACCATATTTATGTTTGCAGCATATTTAACGCCTTACTTTTTAATAACATTAAATGTTTTTGAAAGTAAAACAACCTGGTTTTTATTAGCTGTAATAATGGGCTTTACAATGGCTGGCATTGGCTTGTGTGTTATGCACGATGCCAACCATGGCAGTTACAGTAAAAACACTAAATTTAACCGTGCAATGGGTTATGTATCATTAGTATTACTTGGCGGCCACTCTTTAAACTGGCGCATACAACACAATGTAATACACCATACTTATACCAATGTGCACGAGCACGATGAAGATATTGCCCCCCCAGGGTTTATGCGTTTTGAACCTCATGCCGAGAAAAAAAATATTCATAAGTTTCAGTTTTTGTACGCTTGGTTTTTTTATGGCATGATGACATTGATGTGGAGTACCACTAAAGATTTTAAACAATTAAACCGATACAATAAAAAAGGCTTATTAAAAGGCGCAAATACAACTTATGGCACTGAGTTAACAGTTATTATTTTATCTAAAATGGTTTATTATGGCTATATGTTGTTACCTTATTTTTTAGTAAAAGAAATGACAATTTTAAATTGGCTGTGTGGTTTTGTAATGTTACATTATATTGCAGGTATAGTTTTAGCAATGATTTTTCAACCAGCGCATGTTGTTGAAGAAACCTCTTTTCCATTACCAAGTAGCGAAGGCACTTTAGAAGAACATTGGGCACAACACCAATTACGCACTACTATGAATTTTGCAACTGGCGACCCTGTATTTTCATGGTTAGTGGGGGGCTTAAACTATCAAGTAGAGCATCATTTATTTCCTACAATATGCCATGTGCATTATCCTAAAATATCTAAAATTGTAAAAGAAACCGCTGCCGAATTTAACTTACCATACCTTAGCCAAAAAACTTTTGTTGGCGCCTTATGGTCACACGAACGAATGCTTTGGAAATTAGGTAGAGTTTAATAATTATATAAATAATAAATTTAAAAAAAATAGCTGAAAGAAATTTCGGCTATTTTTGTGTAGATGCAATAACAAGACGACCAACGTAAATTAAATATTTTTCATACATTAGACATAAATATGGCACAACAACTTACTGGTAGACAAAAAAGCGAAGCTAAAAGACAAATTGTTATTTCTAACCCTTCCGTATGCTATTTCTGTAAGTCGACAGGACTTACGGAGGCGGACAAATTCTGTCCGAATTGCGGTTTTCCTCAAAGAGGCGGACAAGTTGCGATGAAAAAATTCATTTGGAACGTAAAAAATAAACATGTTTTATTAGTAGATCAAAAAAAAGCTATTAGTAAAGCCCGTGATACGCTTTTCGGAATCGGTGCATTGTTCTTGCTTTTCGCAGTCCTTTCCCTAACAACTGTTGAGAACGGCTTGATTATGTTTATTGCAAGCCTAATTGTTGCAGGTGGATATGTAGGTCTTGGTTTTTGGAGTATAAAAAATCCTTTTCCAGCAATTCTGACAGGCTTCTTCGTGTTTGTTACTTTGTTAGTTTTACAAGGTGTTATTGACCCTGGTAGCATCTTCAAAGGTGCTTTAGGCAAAGGTTTTATTATTGCTGGTTTATTCTATGGATATAAGGGAGTCAAGGACTCTACAGTACTGGAAAAAGAACTTGAATCCATTAAAAAAGTAAAAGATTTAAAAACACCCGATGAATTGTCCGAAATGCCAAGTTGAAGTTAAAGAAGGACTTAACTTTTGTAGTAAGTGCGGGACTAGAGTTAATTTTACTCACGTAGACAATTATCAATCTTCGCTAACCAAAACAAAAGTATTCTTTTTTATCCAACTCGGTTATATAGCGTTACTCAGACTTGTTAAGCTTGAAAACAATTATACAACAACATTAATTACTGACTTAATATTTGCTGCGATAGTTATCATTTTTTTTATTTTAAATTTCAGGGCAATTGTTCCTGTTCTTTTTCCCAAACAATTTAATTATAAGCTGACTACTTTAATTTTAATTTTCTTTAGTTTATCCGCTTTGGTTGTAACTCGCTTCATTGACTTCCTAAATCAAAACATTTTCAATATTACTAAAAGTGGTTACTACGAAGAGTTCATAGATACGCCAAGTCCATTACTCCTATGTATTATTTCAATAGGAGTTTTCCCCGCCGTATTTGAAGAAATTGCATTTCGCGGTATTTTATTTAACGAATTAAAAAATATTATTTCGGTAAACGCAACAATTATATTGACAACTGTGCTTTTTACGATAATGCATCTTTCAATTATTTCATTTATTTGGATCTTGCCGTTGGGGTTCATATTTGGTTATTTAAGAAAAAAAATATGACTGTTTATTTTACGGCATACTTGGACACTTCACATACAATTCATCATTAGTATTAATTGAATATTTTAACCTGTAGGCCAGAACTGGATATTGTTACAGCTGCTATACAGCGCAATTGTGTCAGTGTGGTTAACGAGTAATTTTTTTGCTTTGCTTTTGCACTACAGAAGGAATTACCAGCTATTATTAAAAAAAATCTCTTATTCAATTACCTCACATGCAAATCTTTTTTAGATTTTGGGCGTTTATTATAAATCCAGTTAAAGCCTTTTAAATTTGCTTCTTCTAAATTTACATCTTTTATGGGCGTAACTTCGCCTTCGGTATTTGGTTTTAAGGTTACGCGTTCAATATCTTGGTTTTTAAACCACAATAAAATTTCGGTACAATTGGTTTTATTTAAACCCACCGCTTTATTTTTACTGGTAGGAAAATATAATGCATGGGCATTGCCACTTACAATGGCTTTGCGAATGGTATCTTGCCTTATAAATGCTTCAATGCTTCGACCACTTAATTGGTTAAACTTTGTGTTATTTTGCAAACTATCTA
>JAYTRS010000274.1:0-4981 GCA_043746065.1 Bacteroidota bacterium
GCCCCACTTAAAAAAGTGCTCAAAAAAAGGCAGTAACTTACTGTTTTTTATCTGTTCGTAAAAATACACTTCGTGTTCTTTTTCTTTAATACCCATATCGTAAAGTACCTTATCGTGTTGGGTAATGCCCAATTCGTTAAACCAAATTTTTAATCTAAAATATTCGCACACGTTACCGCTTTCTAATCTCCCAGCAAAATAAAATGGCATAAACCAGCCAATAACAAAACAACTGAAGCTTATTATTTTACCAACAATATAAAATCTTATTTCGTAAAATTTAGAAGGTTTAATGTTGTATAAATTCATTATTAAAAGTACTTCGTGCCTGTGCCCCCATTCATCATCTTCAATTTGTTTAATGGCAATTTTTTCGTCGGTATTTTTTACAGATTTTGCATGGCCTTGATAGGCAAAGGCAGCAGCTTTTTCAGCCGAGTAGGCCATTTTAAGTAACTTTATTATTGCAGGTGTAGGTTGTTGCAAAACAATTTAGTGTGTTTAGTTTAATTTAGTATTTTTTCAACTTCAGCAAAAGGGTTTATTATATCTAAGTTTTTAATAGCATTTAATTTTTCTTCTATAAAATGGGTAGTATAAAATTGATTTATAATTTTTGAATGTAACAACTCTTTTACTAACTCAAACTGTTGTTGTTTTCGTTTTAAAGTAAAATAATTATTTATAGTTGTAAAATTTTTATACTTGTTTATTAAAGCATAAACCTCCTTTATCCCTTTATTTTCGGTACTTGAGCATGTTAATACTTTTGGTATCCAATTGCTTTCGGTGGGTGGAAACAAATGCATGGCATGAGCATATTCAGCCTTTGCTAGTTTTGATTTTTCAATATTTGTTCCATCTGCTTTTGTAATAATAAGTGCATCGGCCATTTCCATAATGCCACGTTTAATGCCTTGTAATTCATCGCCTGCACCCGCTAACATTAGTAGTAAAAAAAAATCGGTTAGTTTACTTACCATCGTTTCGCTTTGTCCAACGCCAACGGTTTCTATAATAATAAAATCAAAGCCTGCCGCTTCGCATAATAAAATAGTTTCGTAAGTAGCTTTAGCAACTCCCCCTAAAGTACCACTACTTGGCGATGGACGAATAAATACGTTTGGCATTGTAGATAGTTCTTCCATGCGAGTTTTATCACCTAAAATACTGCCTTTACTTTTACTACTGCTTGGGTCTATTGCTAAAACAGCTAGTTTATGGTTATTTTCAATAATTGTTTTACCAAAACTTTCAATAAATGTACTTTTACCAACACCAGGTACACCAGTAATACCAAGCCTAAACGAATGACCACTTTTAGAAATAACACCCTCTATTATTTGTTGTGCTAATTGCTGATGAGTGGTGTTGGTAGATTCAACAAGGGTTATAGCACGACTTAATATTGCAATGTTACTTTGCAAAATGCCATCAATATAAAATTGTGGCGATTGGTTATTTAAGTTTAGGCTCAAATTTAAAAATTAATTTCTTGTATAAATGACAGTGTATCAGCATTATTATTTTTATCAGTTAAATTGTTAGCAACTGCGTCAAAGCGTTCTATTAACTCCTTTAACGTCGCTTAGAGAACATTATTCAAACCTTAAATGCTTAACAGAAATTCCTTTATTTTGAAGTTCTTTTAACGAATCAATACCAATTTGCAAATGGTTAGTTACATAATCAGCACTTACTTTTTTGTCGCTTTCTTCGGTTTTTACACCTTCGGGTATCATCGGTTGATCGCTTACTAAAAGCAGAGCGCCTACTGGTATTTCGTTATGAAAACCAACACTAAAAATAGTCGCCGTTTCCATATCAATTGCCATGGCACGTACTTCGCGTAAATAATCTTTAAATTTTTCGTCGTGCTCCCAAACTCTACGGTTGGTGGTATATACAGTGCCTGTCCAGTAATCTAAGCCTTTTAAACGAATGGTATAGGAAATGGCTTTTTGTAAATTAAATGAGGGTAAGGCGGGTACTTCTAAAGGTAAATAATCATTGCTTGTTCCTTCGCCTCTAATGGCTGCAATAGGTAAAATTAAATCACCAATTTGATTTTTCTTTTTTAAACCACCACATTTACCTAAAAATAAAACTGCCTTGGGTTCAATGGCCGTTAATAAATCCATAATAGTAGCCGCCATTGCACTTCCCATACTAAAATTAATAATGGTAATGCCATCGTGTGTAGCGCTTTGCATAGGCCTTTCTTGTCCTTCTATTTCTACATTATTTAATTCGGCAAACATTTTTACATAACCCCCAAAGTTGGTTAATAAAATATACTGGCCAAAGCTTTCTAATTTTTTACCAGTGTAGCGCGGTAGCCAATTATTTACAATTTCTTCTTTTGTTTTCATTTTTATAATTTTTTATATTGTTTCGCTTCGACTTCGCTCAGCGTGACGCCTATAAATACTAAAATCAAATTTAGGTTTAAAAAAATTAGTGTGCAATTATTGATATAAAATCAATATAAAAAGGATGTTATTTTTTAGGCCCTCGTTTTAAAAATACTGAGCAAATAAAGGCGCTTGTTAAGCCTATTAGCATAAACGAAAATAATTTACCAGTAGTAGCTTTAAAGGCCGATGTTTCGGAAAGTTGAATTTGTTCGGCAATTATTTTTTGGTAATCTTCGGCTTTAATTTTTATGTTCGATTTTAAAAATATCATAAATTGTTCGCTTTTGTAATATTCTATAGCTAACAGCTTTCCTTTCCATTCAAATTCAATATAATTATATATGCTTAAAATAATTGCACTCACTGCAAAAATGGTAAGGGCAATACGCATGGCCTCTTTGCCTGCCATAATGCCGTAATTATCATTATCGCGAATGTTTTTTATACCAATAATATAGAACGGAATTATTAAAAATACAGTTGTAATGTGAGAAAAATAAAACCCATATTTTGTAAAATAATACCCACCTAATAAAATAATTAGTTTAAATATAATTACAAAAAGGCTGTAAGCTACTGCGTATATAAGGGCTTTTTTATTCACAATTAAAATTAATTTTTAGTGTTTAGTTATTAGTTTTTAATAAACGTATTATTAAAAACTAATAACTAAAAATTTACAACTACAACTATTTATCCATTCATGCTAATTAAAAACTCTTCGTTAGTTTGGCAACGGCGTAAGCGGTCTAATAAAAACTCCATGGCTTCTTGTGGGTTCATATCACCTAAATGCTTACGCAATACCCACAAACGGGTTAGGGTTTCTTTATCAATTAATAAATCTTCTCTACGGGTTGATGATGCTAATAAATCAATTGCAGGGTAAATACGTTTATTTGATAATTTACGGTCTAACTGTAACTCCATATTACCAGTTCCTTTAAATTCTTCAAAAATTACCTCGTCCATTTTACTACCAGTATCAGTTAAAGCAGTTGCTAAAATAGTTAACGAGCCGCCGCCTTCAATTTTACGTGCGGCACCAAAAAAGCGTTTTGGTTTGTGTAAAGCATTGGCATCTACACCACCTGTTAATACCTTACCACTGGCTGGCGATACGGTGTTGTAAGCGCGTGCTAAACGTGTAATACTATCTAATAACACCACCACATCGTGCCCACATTCTACTAAACGTTTACTTTTTTCTAAAACAATGTTAGCAATTTTTACGTGTTTTTCTGCGGGCTCATCAAAGGTACTCGATATTACTTCGGCTTTTACGCTGCGTGCCATATCTGTTACCTCCTCAGGGCGTTCGTCAATTAATAAAATAATTAAATAAACTTCAGGATGATTGTATGCAATAGCATTTGCAACATCTTTTAATAAAACAGTTTTACCTGTTTTGGGTTGTGCTACAATTAAACCACGTTGGCCTTTACCAATAGGGGCAAACATATCCATTACACGCATACTCATATTTTCTTGAGGATGCCCGGTTAGTTTTAGTTTTTCGTACGGAAATAAAGGTGTTAAATATTCAAACATCACACGGTCGCGAACAAAACCAGGCTCGCGGCCATTTATTTGATCAACTTTAATTAATGGAAAATATTTTTCGCCTTCTTTTGGTGGACGAACGCCGCCAGTAACAACGTCACCTGGGCGTAAGCCAAATAATTTTATTTGCGATTGCGATACATAAACGTCATCGGGCGAATTTAAATAATTGTAATCGGAGCTTCGTAAAAATCCATAACCATCAGGCATGGTTTCTAAAACTCCAGTTACTAAAACAATATTATCAAAATTATAATAAACTTTTTCGGGTTTTTTTACAACAATGGGTTCATCTATTGGCATACCCGTTGCCGAATTTTCATCTGAAGAATTTTCGTCCGACGAATGTTCATCTGCTTGATGTTCTTCTTCGGTTTCTTTTTCAGTTTCGGACTGTTCGGTTTTTTCAACTATTGTGGGTTGAATAGTAATTTCCTCTTCGGTATGTTGAGGTTGTACCTCTGATACATGTTCTTCAATAATGGGTTCTAATTTAACTTTACGAGGGCGTTTTTCTTTTACTTCCTTTACCTCTTTTTCTTTAATTTGCTTAATATCTTTTACCGCTTCTTTTTTAGGAAATTGCTGTAAAACAGTAGCTGCTAATTGAGCATTTTCTGTTTGCGCATCTACAATTTGCATTACTAAATCGCCTTTGGTTAAACCTTTAGCGTCAATAGAAAAAGCTTTTGCAATTTCTTTTAATTCGGGTAAAGCACGCCCGCTTAAATCCATAACTTCAAACATAGATTATAGTATAAATTAATACAAGTATTTTAAGGTGATTGTTTTAATATTTTTTTGTTGATTGTTTTACTACAAGAAAATGTAGTTAAAAGATAACGTTACAATATTACATAATATAGTTTAAATAAAAAAATAAAAATTTGCTCTTAAAAAATTAATTAAACTGAATAGTATAAGTTACGGTGTTTCTTATTCCAACATAAATTGGAACATGAGATACTGTTCCAACTGGACTTATACCATTATATATTTGC